>JAGYNC010000075.1 GCA_018400135.1 Victivallaceae bacterium | reverse complement strand
TCCGATTATTGACGCAAGTCAATACTTATCAGTTAGTAAATAACATTATCGGGAAGGTTTGAGTACCTCTCAAACCTTTTCGAGAATGTTCTAATTACGGAGATCACCGAAGGGTTTGTTTTCCCAACCCGCAGGAGAATTCTGAGGAATAGAGCTGTATCCACGATCTTCCTGAGGGGTCAAACACCCTCCCATGAAAGCAATAATTGCCAGAGAGCAACCTGTTATTATAAGTGAATTACGGATTTTCTGTGGTTGAATCTGCATCATTTTTGGGTTGAGTAACAGCATCATCACCAGATGACGTGGTTGTAGCAGATGCGTCGCCACTCGGTTCTTGAGTCGAAGTTGTTGTTTCGGCAGAGGTATTATTTGAAGCGAAGTATTTGCGGTAAAGTTTTTCAACCAAATTATATTCTTGCATCTCCATAAACTGCAATGCTACTGCTGCTCCGAGTGTCAGCATAGTTAGTATGATAATAACGGTGAATGACTTAGAGTTAAACACAGGGGCCCCCTATTTTTTCTCCATCATCTGAGCAATTTGTTCATTCGAATAATAGACAGTATCGCCAACTTGTGCGGTTTTTTGTCCGGAACCGGAAACGACAGTTGCTATTGAGCAATTCTGGTGGATTTTTTCGAGGTTAATTTTGCCGATATATTCTCCATGGCCGCTTTCTATGTTGCGTGCTACCATCATTTCCGAGTTAGTTTGAATTTGTGGATTGACGGGATTTATTTTATTGCCAATGCGTTGGTTAACCACAGTTTGTTCTCCGAGATCAACCACCAGAAAACCATATTTTTGGTTGTACTCAATAATCTTACCCTGAACTGCACGACGGGCTGAAGGTGAACCAGGTTCCCAAGGATTTTCTATTTGTGCAGAGCCAGATTTATCGGTGCCGGAAATAATCTCTTTCAGGCGAAGGATTTCTCCGTCTTTTTTCTCAATGGTTGTAGCAAGTTCGGTTATTTTTCCATCCTTTTCTTTTTCGCTTGATTGGAGTGCTTGAACTTTGCGATTGGCCCCGGTCAACGCACGTTTAGCGGAATCAAAATCGCTCTTCATTTTGCGGGTGGATGCCAAAGTGTCGCTGATTGACTTTGAATAATCGTCGCCAAAGCTCGGTTTTGGCGCACCGACTACGGAAGCTATATCCTGTATAACGCCATTATAGCGATCGATGCGGGTATTGATATCTTTTATTTTGTTGTCGATTTTGCGATACTCAGCAACAAAGCTTGAGCTTTTGAGTGTATTGGGAGAAATATTCACCCCCAAAGCGCGAGCGGTTGATGCAACCATTCTGAACATAGCATCTTGTCGTTCTTTAATTTCTTCGACAGCGCGTGAAACGAGGTCTTTACTTGATTCATAAGTGTCAAGTTTGCGGAACTCTTCTTCTGTCGGAATATTATTCATTTCAATAGTAGTGGCAATATTACGGAGAGTTGAACCTAATTCGTTACGTTCCTTGACAATTTTTTCGGCTTGGTCTTTAAACTTGGGAAGGAGTGTTGACAAATCTTCATATTTGTTATGACTCAGTGCTTCCGGTGACAGCTCTGTCGCGATTTGAGTTCCACTGTCGCTATCAAGGATTGCGGCGGCTTGATTCACAACGCCAGCCATTTTTTCCCACCCTTTGACCAGCTGTTCTCGTTTTTCAAACAAAAAGTATGAAAAAACCGCAGATGCGACAGCCAGCAGAAGAATTAGAATACTTAAGGCAACGTTCAACAACTTCATATTGGTCTCCTGTCCGTCAGTATTTAAGGATAAAACTTGTCTACACGATGCTACAAGTTACTTTCTTTCCATCGTCAAACAAAACAGAACTTAGCATTCGATAGATATATTTCAAATTAGGGATAGGATGATTTTTCAATTATCGTCATATTTTGTTGCAAAAAAAAGTTTCTGACTTAATGTAATCGCTTTATAACGCATTAATCTGAATCCGTGATAAATTAAATAGTTTTTGTTTTTAATATTTTGGGAATAAATAAATTATGCGAATGAGTAGACTTGTTGGACGTAGAATTAAAGAAGATCCTAAGGATGCCAAAACAGTTAGTCACTGTTTTCTGGTTAGAGGAGGGTATGTGCGCATGGTTTCTGCGGGTATTTACTCGCTGTTGCCGTTGGGAAAACGCATTGTGACGAAAATAGAACGGATTATCCGGGATGAGATGAACTCTGCTGGCGGGCAGGAAGTTCTTATGCCGGTGGTATTGCCGGCAGAACTATGGGAGGAGTCCGGACGTTATCAGACTGTTGCCGGTGAATTATTGCGGTTTGAGGATCGGAATGGTAAACGAATGCTGTTGGCAATGACTCACGAGGAGGCGGTGGTGCATTTGCTGCGTTCTGAAGTCAGTAGTTATAAGCAACTCCCGGTAATGGTTTATCAATTGCAAACCAAGTACCGCGATGAGGCGCGTCCGCGTGCCGGATTGATACGGGTGCGTGAGTTCACTATGAAAGACGCTTACTCTTTCCATGCGGATCAGGCTTGTCTGGAAGAGTATTATGCTGTGATACATCAGGCATATGAAAATATTTTCAAGAAGATCGGGTTGCGTCAGGTGTTGTCCATTGAGTCAGAATCCGGGATGATGGGAGGCAAAGTCTCACACGAATTCATGGCGGTGGCTGATACGGGGGAGGATACGATTTTTGTTTCGCCGGATTACTCCTATTGCGCCAATCGCGAGGTGGCAACGGCCGCCTGGAAGTTTACCAAAGAGGCCCAGTTGCCGTTGGAAAAAGTTCATACTCCGGAGCGCGAGTCTATCGAGGATGTGGCTACATTTCTGGGGGTTTCTCCTGCACAGACGGCAAAAGCGGTATTTTATCAGGACGCTTTTACGGGGGAAGTGATATTTGCGCTTATTCGCGGTGATTTTGAAGTTAATGAGAGTAAATTACGCCATGCTGCAGGAGTGATGGAACTGGGATTAGCCGTGAATGACGCGATCCGCGCGAGTGGGTGTGAGCCGGGCTATGCTTCGCCATTGGGCGTTGATCCGGGACAGGTTAAGTTAATTATTGACCGCTCTGTGGCTGAGTCGTCGAATTTGGTGGTTGGCGCCAATGCCCCGCATTATCACTATCGAAATTTCAATTTTGACCGGGACATGGCGGGAATCAGTCAGCTGACAGTGGAGGATATTGCGACAGTCAGGGAAGGCGATCCGTGTCCGGTTACCGGTCAGCCGTTGAAGCTGGAACGAGGAATCGAGGTTGGTAATATTTTTCAGTTGGGAACAAAATATTCTGAGAAAATGGGTTGTGATTTTCTGGATAAAAACGGGAAGTCGCATCCCATGATTATGGGATGTTACGGTATTGGCGTTGGTCGCGCGATGGCGGCGGTAATTGAACAGGCTAATGACCGTTTCGGCCCGATCTGGCCGCTTACGATTGCGCCGTACGAAGTTCATCTTTGTGCGTTGAATTACCATCAGGATGACGTGCGGTGCGCGGCAGACAAAATTTATAACGAACTACTTGCGGCTGGAATTGAAGTCATTTATGATGATCGGGGGGAGAAAGCTGGATTTATGTTCAACGACGCAGATCTTATCGGGGTGCCGTTCCGATTAATAATTTCTCCAAGAACGCTGGCCGCGGGCAAAGTTGAATTCAAGCTACGTGGCGAGCGAGATGGTTCCGAGATAGAGATCAGTAAGATTGTTGAAGAGATGCGTGCGGTATTAGCAGCGGAATACCTGAAATACTCCTGAGTTCGCGATCAATTTGGTTGTTTTACGACTCCTTAATAAGTTTTGCAACTGGCTCAGGTGATTTAAAATTAGTAACAGGAGACGATATGTGGAATTATAATAAAAAGGTAATGGATCATTTTCTGAATCCACGCAATATCGGTGAGGTGGATAACCCGGACGGAGTTGGTGAAGTCGGTAATATCAGTTGCGGGGACGCTCTGAAATTGACTTTCAAACTTGATGCCAACGGTTGTATCGCGGATGTCAAGTTTAAGACATTCGGTTGCGCCAGCGCTATAGCATCTTCTTCAGCGTTAACAGAACTGATTGAAGGTAAAACAATTGAAGATGCCGAGAAAGTCACCAACAAAGATATTGTTGCCATGTTGGGCGAGTTGCCCGAAGAAAAGCTGCACTGTTCAGTTATGGGGATGGAGGCGCTGCAGGCCGCTATTGCCAATTATCGGGGAGAGGAGGCGACGACCCAGTCTGACGAGGAGCACGAAGGACGCATTGTCTGTAAGTGCTTCGGCGTAACCGATGTAAAAATTCGCAAAGTGGCAATCGAAAATAAACTGCATACCACCGAAGAAATTACCAATTATTGTAAAGCCGGCGGGGCTTGCGGCACATGTCTGGACGATATTCAGTTAATTCTTGATGGGATATGGAAGGATCGGCAACCGGAGTCAGCTGCCGCTGATAACGATTTTGATAAGCTGTCCGTGGTGCAGAAAGTTATCAGAGTACAGGAAGTGATTGATAAGGAGATCAAGCCCTTGTTGGAAAGCGATGGAGGCAGTATTGAATTGCTTGACATCCAGGATAATACAGTTGTAGTACGGCTCAAGGGACGTTGTTCCTCGTGTCCGACGGCAAGTGTTACGCTGAAAAATTTGGTAGAAGGTAAATTGCGCGAATTTATCTCTCCGGGATTACAAGTTGAGAATCGTTGAGGAGGCATTGTTTTATGAAAAACCGGATAATTTATGTTGATAATAACGCCACCACGGCAGTTGCTCCAGAGGTTTTTGAGCAAATGCGGCCATTTTTCTGTGAACGATACGGTAATCCCTCCAGTATTCACAGTTTTGGAGGAAAGGTTGCGTATGAAGTGGCTGAGGCTCGTCGCCGTGTAGCTGCACTGATTGGAGCTTCCCAGCGCGACCCTGATAATGAGGCGACGGAAATAGTTTTTACCGGCTGTGGAACAGAGAGCGATAATGCCGCGATTTGGAGCGCGCTTCAGGTTTGTCCTAAAAAGAGCAAGGTGGTGATGTCCAAAGTCGAACATCCGGCAGTGCTTAATCTCGGACGTGAACTTGATCGCCGCGGGTATCCGGTTGCTTACGTGCCGGTGGATACTCATGGACGGCTGGATATGGCCCGACTAAATGAGATGGTTGACGACCAGACTGCGGTTGTTTCCATCATGTGGGCGAACAACGAAACCGGCAATCTCTATCCGGTGGAAGAAATTGCACAGGTTGCCCACGCGCATGGTGCTCTTTTCCATACCGATGCAGTGCAGGCGGTCGGGAAAGTGCCGGTAAATATGGCTGATTCCGGGATTGATATGTTGAGTTTGTCCGGGCACAAACTGCACGCTCCCAAAGGGATCGGGGCATTATATGTCAGGCGTGGTGTGCGTTTCCGGCCTTATCTGGTTGGTGGACATCAGGAGAAGGGACGTCGGGCCGGGACGGAAAACGTTTCTGGTATTATCGGTTTTGGGGCGGCCGCTGAACTTGCCCGCCAGAACCTGTCGGTAGAGAATGAGCGCGTCAGAAGATTGCGCGATCGTTTGGAAAAAGGGGTCATCAACACCATTCCGGCGGTGAGGATTAATGGTGATTCGGAGAATCGTCTTCCAAACACCACCTGTATCAGCTTTGAATTTATTGAGGGGGAGTCTATTTTAATGCTTTTTGATCAACTCGGCATTTGTGCTTCGAGTGGAAGCGCCTGTACTACCGGCAGCCTTGAACCATCACATGTATTGCGTGCCATGGGGGTTCCTTACACGGCTGCTCACGGCGCCGTCAGGTTCAGTTTTTCCAGATACAATACCGAGCAAGAGGTCGATTACATTCTTGAACATCTCCCGCCGATTATTAAACGCCTGCGTGACATTTCCCCGTACTGGCACTAATTATGGATTCAGATAATGTTTCGGGTATTTTGCTGCATGATTTGCCAAGCCATCCATGATAGCAGCGCAGCTGTGTTGCCAGCGGTCTTCCGGGATGTCTTCGGTAATTCCCATGATAATACCGTCAATCGCATCCAGTTCATACAGTAATTCCACCGTTTTTTGCCGTACCTCAACATCAGATTGCAGATGTACTGATGAGGGAAAATTCAACCAGAGCGCCTTCTCCGGCCAGGCATCACGGGCTTCTCGCAGACTCATATCCGTGTCTGGAGCAGGGGTGAATGCTTCGATGTAGTCCAATGCGGTGCCGGCCACAGCGTCGGCAATTAAACGGCAGTCCGCGTCCAGATGCGTGCCGATCAATTTGCCGTGTTGATGCATGATTTCCGCAGCTTCATTGTAGTGCGGCACATAATAATTTTCGAACGTCTCCAGTCCGATGATCGAGGATACCACGTTGCCACCATAATTCGCATGTGAGGCAGGTGATGCAGCAACCAGGGGATAAATTTTGCGTCGGTTCTCAACAATAATTTCGTAAAGTTCCAGTATTTCGTCCCGATTATCCATCCATTCCATGCAGAAATCCTGCATGTCTATATAACCACCGGAAATTAACGCCTGCAACGGTTCCAGCCCGAATCCGGCACGAAACACCGCATCGCCGCCGAACGCCTTTTCCGCCTTGATGAAAGCCTCATAGTTGGGTTCGTACACCTCATCGTGAATCAGAAATTTCAGAGCCTTGTAATCATCCGAACTTTTGAACATTTTTTCGTGTTTCCAGCTGGTGAACCCGGCGGACTCAGTTAACGTGGTCAAAACGCCGAATGGAGTTTCCCAGAAGTTACGGATCATAGTTTTGCCGTTTTCAACATACATCTCGCTTTTGCTTTTGACATTCGGGGTGTGAACCTTGAACACCGGTACGCTGCGAACAACCGGACATGCCCCCCGGTTGCGCATGTCCCTTTCCGCGCGACACTGAGGAATTTTTTTCTGATAGATGGTAAACGGCACAACATCGCTGTGTCCGCCCCGCAAAGCAGTCATGACTTTTTCCGCCGGAGTCATAGATAATTCTCCCTGAATTTGGTCGATAAAACAGCGCTTCCAACCAACGCGTTGGTGCTCGCTCAGTCTTTGGGTGGGGTCGACCCGAACCAAAGGAAAGGGTGAGGCCTTACACGCGCTGGTGTTTTCTGTTTTTACCAATCGACTTGTTATTGATTTTTTTGTTATAATAAATATATTATATAGCCGATTATTAAATAGTACAATAGGTAAAATTGCTGATTTATATGGATAAAATTGCTAAAAATATAGATATATCCAGAATGATTACCGGCAGTTCGACTTCAACTGAAATGGGTGTTTTTATCAGGTCGCTTGGCAGACTTTACGAGAAAAGTAATTATTACTGTCGCGACCGGAGCAGAGACGACTATCTGTTGTTGTTGACCCTTGGCGGCAGCGCCTGGGTACGTGAGGGGCAGCGCAAAAGAATACTTGCCGAAGGCTCCTGGTTTCTATTGCGTCCGGGAATTGTTCATTCCTATCGGGATATTAGTCCGTGGTCGTTTGCCTACGTTCACTTCGGCGGTAATATCATTAATCGAACCCTTTATAAAATGGCATTTTTTGAACGCGAGAATATTGGATTTAAACAATTGCATTATGCGGCACACGAATTGTTGTTAAGACTGATTGAGAAAAGCGGGGATATTACGTTGTCCGGGGAAGTTTTGCGCAACGCGCTATTGCTCGAATTATTAAGCTGTCTGTGTGCCGACTATTGCCGAGAATACCGTGTGGCTGATCCGCTGGCGGTGGCACGGGAATCCCTCAACGATAATCTGGATAAACGACCCGATTTGTTAGCACTGGCCAAGCGGGCCGGCATGTCTCGCTTTCACTTTATTCGTTGTTTCAAAGCAAAATATGGTGAGCCGCCGATCCGTTATCTTAATAAAGCGCGAATTGAGAAAGCCGCGAATATGTTGTTGCACGAATCTTCCAGGTACAAGATTCATGAAATCGCGGCTACCGTCGGCTTCAAGGACCCATTATATTTTTCCCGCATATTCAAGCAATTTACCGGTATGTCTCCAGAAAAATTTCGCGTTTATGCAAAACAATTCGCCCCGGTTTAATTAATGCCTAGATTCAATAGTGAAGTGCGACACTCCTTGAGTAAAAAAACGGATTAACTGCTATATTGAAAAACCGTTTTTTCAAAACCTCAAGACTAACATTAGGAGTGTTGCCTATGAGCCAATATCAGCAGTTAACCCAAGAGAAAAGGTACGCCATTTACGTGTTATTGCAAGAAGGAAAATCGCATCGTCGTATTGCGGCACAGATTGGAGTGCACCATTCGACGGTTAGTCGGGAGATCAAACGCAACACGCGAATCAGAGCGTATCGGCATGGAGTCGCGCAGAAACTGGCATCAGAACGTCGGGCCAAGGTACGTTGCCCCACTAAGCTGACAGCTGTAAATAAGTTATTGATCGGCGGGTATTTGCGTAAACATTGGAGTCCGGAACAAGTGTCAGGGCGTTTGAAGTTGGAAGGGAGCCTGAGTATCAGTCACGAAACGATTTATAAGTATATCCGGCAAAACATTGCCGAGGGTGGGAAATTGTATAAATCAATCCGGCGCAGCAAGAAATACCGAAAGAAGCGTATTTCCGTAGCTCAGTCCGCTATTGCCAACAAGATATCCATAGAACAGCGCCCGAGTATTGTTACCGAAAAAAGCCGGATTGGAGATTGGGAGCTTGATACAATGGTTTCCCGGCAGCATCCGTCGGTACTGGTTACCATGGTGGAGCGCAAATCCAAATATACCTTCATCGGTTGGTCAGAAAGCAAACATGCAGCCAAGGTTTCCAGGAGCATACGCTTTATGTTCAAGTACAACAAGGCATTACATCCCATGAATAAAACATCTTCCGGATGCAGCTTTATCCTTTGGTAATCGGCGTGAGCGTGATATATTAGAATCAGGGCGAAGGGAATGAATAATGAAAAGTGAGGAATGAAAAATTCAAGGCAGGCGAGTCTCGTCGCCGTGTTACTTGTTATAATTAATCTCATCAACCAAACACACATACATCATGATTGCGGTAATTGATTATAATATGGGAAACCTGTTCAACGTTGTTAAAGCGCTGGAAGCGGTTGGTGGCGATGTTCGGGTAATAGATAAACCCGCTGAACTGACTTCCTTCGATGCAGTGCTTCTGCCGGGTGTAGGACATTTCGGCGATGGCATGGAACAATTAAAAAAACACGATTTTGAACAACCATTACGAGCTTCTATTGCGGAGGGCAAGCCGTTTTTGGGTATCTGTCTCGGCATGCAAATGCTGCTCGATTCCAGCGAAGAAGCGCCGGGAGTTTCCGGCCTGGGAGTTTTCAAGGGAAAAGTGTTGCGGTTCCCCGGAAGTGGCGACAAGATTCCGCACATGGGCTGGAATAACGTGCATTTTAAAAAAAATTCATCATTGGTTGCTAATCTGCCTGATGATGATTATTTTTACTTTGTCCATTCGTATTACGCTGCTCCGGAAGACTCCGATGTGGTTGTCGGGAGTTGCTATTATATCACGCAGTTTGCTGCTATACTGGGACAGGATAATATTCTCGCAACGCAATTTCATCCGGAAAAAAGTCAATCTTCAGGATTGAAATTGCTTGAAAATTTTGTCAACACCGCAAATGCATACAGTAAAAAAAAATAAACCAGCGGAGAAGA
Organism: Victivallaceae bacterium; assembly: GCA_018400135.1. Taxonomy (GTDB): domain Bacteria; phylum Verrucomicrobiota; class Lentisphaeria; order Victivallales; family Victivallaceae; genus M55B135. The sequence goes on along the minus strand of JAGYNC010000075.1, from coordinate 1,326 downwards.
CTATGAACAACTCGACTAAAATAACTGTAATCGAGTATCTCAGGGAAAACTTTGACCTCGATGTATCCGATGCGACCGGCTTGATTGACAGTTTTATAGAAAGTGTTGATGATTCCTTGGACAAAGTCAGTGGCTTACTTGCGGCACAAGACTGGGAAAGTTTGAGCCGGGCTGGACATTCTATCAAGGGTTCGGCCGCCAATATTGGAGCAGAATCACTGCGAGCCGCCGGTTATAAACTGGAAACCGGGGGGAAGCAAGCGGATCGGGAACAATGCTTGACCAGTATCGCCGAGATAAAGTCGTTAATCAACGAATTACGATGAAAATTGATTATGCCAAGCAAGCATTGCCGCAAATTTTGGAAGATATCCGCCGCATTCTCTATCACAAATATGGAGAGTGCAGATGCCCGTTACACTATCATACACCTTTTCAACTTCTGGTAGCGACAGTACTTTCCGCGCAATGCACCGATCAACGCGTCAACACAGTAACTGAAAAATTATTCAACCAGTTCCCGAATGCAGCGATGTTGGCCAAGGCGCCGCAGTCTGTTGTCGAAAAAATACTTTATCCGCTCGGTTTGTTTCGAGCCAAAGCGATTAATATCATCGGTGTAGCGAAAATGACCATAGAGCAATATCGTGGAAAAATCCCTGCAAATATGGAAAAATTGACCAAATTACCCGGTGTGGGCAGAAAAACCGCCAACGTAATTCTCGGCAACGCATTCGGTATTCCCGGTTTTCCGGTTGACACCCACGTCAAGCGGGTACTGAATCGAATTGGCGTGGTTGAATCAAACTCCCCGGAAGCAATTGAGACGGAAGTAAACCAGATGGTACCGGAAAAGTATTGGACCAATCTGTCACATTTGCTGATTTTGCATGGACGCCAGACTTGCCGTGCCCGTAATCCGCAGTGCGAAAGATGTGAACTTAATCACTTATGCGCTTTTTCCGCTGAAAAATATCCTCTCCCTGGATCCGTGAGAAATTCAGTGCGGCACAATCCCGCTTTGCAGGATTGCAGCCAACGAAGCAAATGCGCTGCAATGACTTTCCCCGAAGGGTGAATTGTCTTGAATTTCTTCGTTTAACCCAATGGGAGAGTCAGTGAAATCATGATAACTCGTTGAAAATAATTGCTTTGGGGCGGGGTCAATACTACACAGCCTCGTCGTTCCTCCTCGGGTGTCGTAGCCTCGACCCCACCCGAAGGGTGAGGCATTACAAAACAGAGTGCAAAGCTGGAAATTGAATAGGAAACCAAGGAAAAAACTGTAATATGAATATACTGAAAAAGAATTTTCGGAAGATAAAA
>JAGYNC010000074.1 GCA_018400135.1 Victivallaceae bacterium | reverse complement strand
CGGCGGTCAAGGCGGCGGACAAGGTGGCGGCCAAGGTGGCGGTCAAGGTGGCGGTCAAGGTGGCGGACAAGGCGGCGGACAGATACAGGGTTCAATCGACTTTTATGCCAACATTTACGGGGAAATTATCAATATTTATCAACATCCTGATACGTATGGGCCCGCAGTATTGACCGTTAAGGGACAAATCTCATCCACGCTGGATGTTAACGGGACGGAAACCCCTATCCCGGTTCATAGTTTCAATGTGTCAATTGAGATCAACGATAATGATTGGAATGATGGCGCGTCCGACGCTCAATACGGTAGTGCTTCTGCTTTGATTAATATAGGCAGCATACCATTCGGCCCGGTTGATCCTAACCCGGTAATCAAAATTAAAGATGTGGTAGTTACTATCGATAAAGCGGTTTTGCAGTATGACGACAACAATGTTGATTTTGCCTCTATTGCCGCCGCCAATAGTAATCCACTGCTTATGGAAGAGGGTGAATACTATGTTTCATTTCAGGTTGAAGACCCGCGCCAGAATCTGAATCCTCTCGACTGGATAGTTTCCGATATCATGACCATGAACGAAATAAATGAAGATTCAACCCCATCTGCAGCAAGTGGAGTTGACGAGGAGACGGTTGGCGATCCGGCAAGTACCGTACCCCCGAGCATGTCCACCGCCTACATCAGAAACGCGCCGATGATTTCGCCGTGGGAATTGGGCTGCATTCATCGCGGGGTAGCCTGGGAAACCATCAATTTGAAAAAATACGATCCAAACAAGGCAGCCGTTTATCATGCCGTCGGCAGTGCGCCTTATACTTATCAACGCGTTCCCGGCGGTGGCGCCTATGTTGACGGTGATGCCAATATTCTCGATCAGATAAAAATGACATCAGACAGCCTGGTCGATAAGAAAATAAATATCAATGCCAGGTATCGCACGACAGCCGTGTTTGACCCTTCGGTTCCAGACAAACATGCGGTATTGCAGGCACTGTTCGACCGTATTCAAATCGGTTCTGGTTATGCGTCCCCCGGAGCTGACGGCACACCATTTAATGTCGAATCAGCGCCGGATAGCCTGGATAGTTTGATCGCTGCGGTGTGTGCCGCGACTTACTCCACACGCGCGGCGGTGGTGAATAGTCTTGATCTTTCATCATACGATACTGATGCCGTCAAGGAGGAACTTGTCGGCAAGTTCATCAACCTGACAGAGGCCGCCGGACAAGCGGATTACTTTAATGTTATTCTGTTGGTGCAGACAATCAAGGATGTCGGCGACAATGCCACTATTGTCAAACTTGACAGCAACGGCAGTCCGGTAACCATTTCAAATTGTGCCTATAATAAGTTTGATTACCGGATTAAGGACAGTCGTTACTACTATGCCGATGAGATTACCTCTGAACAAAAAATCCTTTTGGTGATACATCGTGATCCTTCGGGCAGGTGCAAAATTTTGAAACGCGAGTAGGAGAAATGATCATGAAGCGGAAACTTTGCGGCGAGATAAAAATAATACTATTGGCTTTTTTTTTCGTGGTCAGCTGCAGCAGCGCTTTTGCCGTGCTTTCCGACGCGAATATTTACAAACGGTTGAATCTGCCGATGCTTGATCAAGAGAAAGCCGTGGCAACGCTTAAGTCATACCGGAAAAATATTGAGAAGAACAACGGAATGGGACTTGCTTATGGGCATTATCGCGGTTACTCCCGCAATGTCGAAAAATGGCTGGCTTATAAACATCTGGAAGCGGATACCGGAATTACAACTGAATGGTTTAGAAAAGTTCATCGACTGCTGCAGTTCATGGCCGTAAGCAGAAACTATTTGAATGTTCAAAAGAATCTTAAAAAGACGGATAAACCGGAATACAAAAAAACGGAAGATAATTTTCGCAAGGCCCGACAGATGTTTGCAGAATTGTTGCGGCATCCGGAAAAGGTGGAACCAACTAAGCTAAACCAGTTGAAACAGGCAAAGAAAATTTGGCTTGAGCAGATAAAAAAACAACTAAAAAAACGTGAAAGATGAGGCAGCTGTGAGAATTAAGGATATTTTATTTAAGTCGATGTTGATGTCGCTGTGTTGCGGGTTATTGCTGTGTGTTATTTCCGGGTGCGGCGGGGATAACGTGCCTGACCCGCCAATGGCATACAGCCGACTGGTGGTCGAACTGTTTGAGAGTTTGGAAAAAGAAGATTATCAGCTTGCCGCAGAACAAATCGGCAGACTAAAAGCACTTGACCCGGAAAATTCTTTTTTGAGTAAGTTACAGGAAAATCAGTACTGCAACGTCTTTGTCGCAGCCGCTCAGAAAAAATTGGATGCGGGTGAATTAGAAGAGGCATTGCGTATTGTCAGTCAGGGCAGTGAACTCTATCCATTCAACCGCAATATGATCGCTACCGAAAAACTGCTGAAGAATATTGTCGAGTTGCGCCGCCGATTGCTGTTACTTATAACAGCTCGATCTTCCAATCAGTTACAGGAAAATATTGCTGTAATTGAGACAATGATTAAGGAGTATCCCGAGTTTGCCGGGTTTAACCCACTGCTTGCACAAAAGTCCGAGTTGGCGGCGCAACTCGAACTCAAAGAACAGCGTCGGATGAAGTTTCATCTGCTTTGTGACGAAAAACAACTTCGTTCGCGACACGACGGACGTGCTGAAATACTCAAGACGTTGTTTGACATTGAAAATAAATCTGCTTCACCGCCTGCCCGTCTGCCTTATTCTACTCTCCCCGATCGCTGATTTCTGGAAATTTACTCGCAGGTGCTTAATCTTTCACATGTGTTTCATGGTGAAAAGTTTCCCGTCACGGCTTTCTGAATGCCTTCAACTCCATGCAAAACCTCATCGATAAATTGCGCGATGTCGTCGTCTTGCAGAAGAATCAAAAAACATTCCATCAACATCCAAGTAAGCTGTTGTCTAAGTAGTGCTTGGGGATATGCCATAACGCTTGCTGAAGCAGTTCGAGAAGTAAAACGGACAGCGCCAGCCGGTAAGACGAGCGACATCCTTGACAAAAAACTTTTTTTCTTCAAGCAACTCTTTAGCTTTTGACAGACGTATTTCTATCAGCATCTGCCGGGTGGTCTTGCCGGTTTCACGGGAAAAAACGCGATTCAGATACTGTGGCGACACCTCCGCGTAACGAGCGATATCTTCAACCCCGACCTCCGGATTGAAGTAGTTGCTGCGGATATAATCCAACGCGTCTTTCATGGGTGAATTCCGGGAAGCGGCGGGATGTTTGGCAGACATCAGTTCAAGCAGCCGCAAAAGATTGTCGAGAATCGCCGACATCAATTTGTTCCTTGTTTCCACAAAATTCTCGCTGTCCTGAATCTTTTTCAAAGCCAATAGTAAATCCGGCATGATATTTACAGCCAGACACTCTTCGTCAAGGGTGTAATATCTGCAATGTGGACTGTTCATGTGTCCAGCTCGTATGCGCTGACGGCTGATCTCAAACGGCAAACTGCATGCCGTTGATGACGCATGGACGGTACCCGGAGACGCGTAAAAAATGGTATAGGGCAACTCCTGATCGGCATTGTCGAAAATTTTCAACTCCCAGGCGTTATGAACATGTGGAACGATCGCAGTCGCGATATCCTTGCCGTGAAGCTCAGGTTCAGGCAGCACCAGAAATCCCGCTTCTATAACACTATTCAAATAAGGGCCGACGTTGTCCTCAATGAATGGCATGTCCAACTCCAATATGGTGAAATTTTCGTAATCCCTCACTCTTTGGGTGGGGGCGAGCCGTCCCAAAGGAAAGAGTGAGGCCTTACAAATTTTCTATTATCAATTCAGCAAAGGTAATTAGTAAATAACCTTTTCGAAAAGGTTCTAATTACACAATATATTATATTTTTTCAGATATTAAAGTGCCACTGATAATCATTAGTGGTTCCTTTCCGAATTATTCGTCCTTCATTTTTTGTGGCCCTTCGTGCCCTTCGTGTCCTCGGCCTGCCTGTCGCATTCGCGACGCAGACAGGTGGTAAACAGTATTCCCCTGCTTTGCGCCTTTGTATGAAGATGTTACGATAACGGCGACGAGAGCGGATAACGAGTAGAGACAACTTCCGTACGACGCAGAGCGGCGGCAATCAGGTATTATTTATGATTAAAAAACTTTTAAGTGGAGGCAAAATAATGTTTGTGTCAAACAGGTGGGGTAAAATCGGATTGTGGAATGCCAGGCAATTGATGTTTTGCGTTGGGGGAATGGTGTTGCTGACAGTGTTGGCTGGTTGCCGTCCCAAGCAGGGGGCCACCCCGGAGCCGCCTGGAGTTGTTGTGGTACCGGCTAAGGTTGCGGCTATCTCGGAACGGTCAACGGTGATTGCTCAGGTAAAGGCATATGACAGTGTCGATCTTGTAGCGCGGGTCAAGGGCTTTCTCCGGAAACGTAATTTCAAGGAAGGACAGCCGGTTAAACAGGGAGATCAGTTGTTTCTTATCGAACAGGAACAGTACCGCGCCGATGTTGAACGCGCCAAAGCAGCGTTGCTCAAAGCGCTGGCTGGACAGAAAAACGCTACCATCAACTATAAGAGGCAGAAAAAACTCTATGAACAGAACGCCGTGGCGCAAATTAAATACGACGATGCGGTTTGTGAAAAAATGGAAAAAGATGCTGCCGTCAACGATGCCAAAGCCGTGCTCGCCCTGGCCAAAATCAATTTAAGCTATACCGAAATCAACGCCCCATTTGATGGAGTAGTCGGACTCGCCACTTACAGCAGCGGCAATGTTGTCGGCCCGGGAAGCGGCACTTTAGCCAGTGTAGTACGGCTGGAGCCGGCTCGGGTACAGTTCAATATCAGCGAAAAAGATGTCCTTGCCGTTTCACGGCAGCGCGAAAAGACTGGCGCTTACCCCAAAACGGTTGTCCGCCTGCGGTTTCAGGACGGTTCGGAATACGAGCACACCGGCAGCATTACTTTCAGCGATAATCACATCAATCCGACTACCGGCACCTTTCTCATGCAGGCAACCTTTGCCAACCCCGGGCACTTGCTTATTCCCGGAATGTACGTCCGTGTCATTCTTGAATCAACCGAAAAACAGGAATCACTGCTGGTGCCGCAACCGGCAGTGATGCGGGATCAGCTTGGTGAATATGTTCTGGTGGTCGAGCCAGGCAGCAACAAAGTAGCGCGGCGCAATGTTGTTACCGGCCAAAGGGAGGGGCTGAATATTGCCATTAGGATGGACAATCCCGCCAACGAGTTAAAACCCGATGAACTGGTAATCATTGAAGGAGTTCAGAAGGTACGGGTTGACGCGGTGGCGAAACCGGTTGTCCAGAAAAGTTTTTTGTTAGACTCGGCGATAGTCAACAATCCGGCAACGTCAACAAAGCCCGGAACAAAAGCCGACGATGCCAGTAAATTCGATCAGCCCCGGCCCGCCGGAAATAAGGAGTCGAAATCGGGCGCCCCAACGCCGCCGTCCGCGTCTCCGCCGCAAAACACTGGCAACCAGAGCGGGGACAAGAAATGATCAGTAAATTTTTTATTAATCATCCGCGTTTTGCCATTGTTATTTCACTGGTTATCACGATTGCCGGTCTGGTGGCAATAAAAATATTACCGGTAGCTCAATATCCCAACATTACGCCATCCATGGTGCAGATATCGTCCACGTATCCCGGGGCGGACGCGCAAACGGTACAACAGACCGTGGTGGAACCAGTCGAAGCACAAGTCAACGGTGTTAAGCGTTTGCTTTACATGTCTTCCACCAGCTCTGACTCCGGAGCAATGGTAACCAATGTTACTTTCGATATTGGTACTGACGGCGATTTAAATACCGTTAATACTCAAAACCGGGTGAACTGGGCTGATCCACGGATTCCGGAAGAAGTACGCAAACAAGGGGTTATAGTCAAGGAAAAATCCAACAATATGTTGCTGGTTATTACCCTTTACTCCCCCAAAAACTCTTATGACGCGATTTTCTTAAACAACTATGCTGAAATCAATATCAGAGACGAACTGGCGCGGATTCCCGGGGTCGGGGATTGTTCCATTCTTGGCGAGCTCGCCTACTCAATGCGTATCTGGCTTAACCCCAACAAAATGGCATCTTTGAATATGGATGTTGGAGAAGTCGCCAGTGCGATTCGGGAACAAAATGTCCAGGTTTCCGCAGGCGCGCTTGGCGAAGCGCCGTCTTTACCGGAACAGGCTTTCCGGTTGACAGTACAGACCAGAGGACGGCTTTCTTCGGTCAAGGATTTCGAGAATATTGTTATCCGGACTGAATCCGATGGCGCCAATGTCAAAATTAAGGATGTGGCGACTGTTTCGCTGGGCGCGGAAAACTACAGCTCAAACGGTCGCTTCAACGGCAAGCCGGCGGCGTTGCTGGCAATTTACCAGTTGGCGGAGGCAAATGGGTTGGACATTGCCCGTCAGTGTCAGGAGAAACTTGAGGAACTGAGTAAAAATTTTCCCAAAGATCTGAAATACGGTATTCAGTATGATACCACCACTTTTATTCGCGCGTCTATTGACGAAGTGGTTGAAACACTCTATATCGCTGTCTTTCTGGTGGTGTTGGTAACATTCCTGTTTCTACAGGATTGGCGCTCGACACTCATCCCGACCTTTGCCATTCCCGTATCTCTGATCGGCACCTTTGCCGTGCTTTACGTGGCCGGATTTTCCATCAACTTGATTACTCTGTTCGGATTGATTCTGGCGATTGGGATAGTCGTGGACGATGCCATTGTGGTGATTGAAAATGTCAACCGGCTGATGAACGAACAGCATCTCTCGCCCCGTGAAGCCGCGATCAAGTCAATGGAAGAGGTTACCGGGCCGGTTATTGCCACAACACTGGTACTGCTTGCAATGTTTGTGCCGGTCTGCTTTCTGCCGGGCATTACCGGTGAACTCTATCGTCAATTCGGCGTTACTATCTCGGTGGCGGTGGTAATTTCGTCGATCAACGCCCTGACTCTCAGTCCGGCACTCAGCGCCCTGCTGTTGATTCCAGCGGAACAACAACGCGCCCATCATTTTTTCATTTTTCGCTGGTTTGAGAAATTTTTCGGTGGTATTTCAACCCGCTACGTTGGCACGGTATCTTCGCTGGTGCGCAAGTCGGTACTGACGCTTTTTATTTACGGTTTGCTGATGCTGGGCGCCTGGCGCATCTATGAATTGTTGCCGACAGGCTTTATCCCGGAAGAAGATCAGGGCGCGTTTTTTATCAATGTTCAGCTGCCGGATGCCGCAGCCCTGACGCGTACTGAAAAAGTTACGGCTAATATTTACAACATAATCAAAACTACGCCCGGGATACAGGATGTCATCGCCGTCAACGGATTTAGCATCATTTCCGGCGTTAACTCGTCCAATTCCGCTTTGATGATTGCTACCCTCACCCCCTGGTCCGAGCGAAAGGCGCCGGGACTCCATCAGGACGAGCTGATCGCCACACTACGCGAAAAACTGCTTCAACTGCCTGACGCGCTGGTTACGCCGATTGCGCCGCCAACTATTCCCGGCATCGGTAGTGTCGGAGGGTTTTCTTTTGTGTTGCAGGATACTACCGGAACACACCCTCAACGGCTGGCACAGGCGGCGCATTCCATGATTGTTGCCGCCAATCAGAGTGAAGCGATTGGCCAGGCATTTACCTCTTTCAGCGCAAGTGTACCGCAAATCTATCTCAATATTGACCGCGAAAAAGCGTTGAAACTGGGAGTGCCGATCAGCAATATCAACGACGCGCTGCAGGGATTGATTTCCTACAGCTATATCAACGACTTTAACGAGTTCGGCAAGGTGTATAAGGTGGAAATTCAGGCCGATGCCAAGTATCGCACCGACATTTCCGACATTGCCGCCATCTACGTCAAAAATAAGCAAGGCGAAATGGTGCCTCTGAACACACTGGTGGAAGTGGAAACTCGTTTCGGCCCGCAATTCCTCAACCGCTACAATATGTACTCTTCGGTGACGCTTAACGGTAGCGCCGCGCCCGGCTACAGTTCCGGACAGGCAATGGCGGAAATGGAAAAAATTGCCGGGCAAGTGTTGCCGCAAGGAATGAAATACGATTGGACCGACATGTCTTATCAGGAACGGCTCGCGGGCGGCAAGGTAGTGGGAATTTTCGGCTTTGCTCTGTTATTCATCTATCTCTTTCTCGTGGCCCAGTATGAAAGTTGGCTGATTCCGTTGGCGGTAATGCTTTCAGTGCCGATTGCGTTTCTCGGCGCGTTGCTCTTCTTGTGGGTTGCCGGTATTGAGAACAATATCTATACTCAGGTTGGATTCGTGCTGCTATTTGGGCTCTCAACCAAAACTGCCATTCTGATAGTCGAATTTGCAAAAATTCAACACGACGAACATCAGATGTCAATTATTGATGCGGCCGTTTATGCCGCGAAATTGCGTTTTCGGGCGGTAGTTATGACGGCCGTCTCTTTCGTGCTGGGCACATTCCCGTTGGTCATTGCCTCCGGCGCCGGCGCGGCCGGACGACGCTGCCTGGGTACCGCAGTTTTCGGCGGGATGACCACTTCAATGATCTTCGGAACGATTCTGGTGCCGACCTTCTATGTTGTCGCCCAATGGTTGATCAATCACACCAAATCAAAGCACCAATAATTAGTGCCTGAACGAAAAAGGCTTTTTTCGTCGGCACTAATTATTTTTGCCATCTTTTCAAGAGGCATCGATTGCCATAATCAGGGTGATTTTAGTCGGTTGTCTATTGGGAGGGGAAGGGACACGCTCAAGTGCCGCCAGGAGTTTACTGACAGATGTATCCATAGCCGGAACACCACTGTTTTGAATGATTCTGGCAGATGAGACGTTGCCGTTGCCGTTTATTACCAGTTCAATGGTGGTTTCCGGTAAACGATTTCCTAGCAAATTTTTATCGGGTGTAATCCATCTCGCATGTAAAAACCCACCGACGCTTTCAGCATAACTTTGTTGAGCCGCTGATGATTTTGATGTTTCGCCAATTCTAATAACGCTTTTGCTGAGTTCCGCCGCCAGTTGTTTTCGCGTCAGGGGCGTGAAGCTTGGTTGTTGCTTGGGAGCAGTTGTTTGAGATTTAACCACAGTTTTAGAAAACTTAATGTCCTTGGGGGATAAATATTTTGGTTTTGCTGGCGCCTTAGGTGTTGGTTTCGGCGCTGGTTTGGGTTTGGGTTTAAGACGGGGTTGTGGCGCTGGTGTAGGTGGTGCCGGTTTTTGCGGTATTGGAGGGGTAGGGGGTTGTTCTGGCAGGCTGGTTGTGGTTTGGGGCGGCGCTGGCGTATACAGCGTTACCTGGATCGTTTTAAGTGGTTCGGGCTTAAACCAGGAATAGATGGTATAAATACCCAGCGGTACTATTACCAACAGGATATGACACAAAGCAACGGTTTTAAAAATTTTTTTCCGGGCGGCACGGCTGATTAGTTCCGGCGCTTTTTGTCCAAAGTAGTAAGGTGAACTATTCATTTGATTCAGCACTTGTAACCAGTGAAATATTGACGAAACCTGAGTCTTTGATCATTTTCATCAGTCCCATTACGTCACGATACGGACGGGCGCCGTCGGCGCGCAACAGTAATACAGTTTCGGGCGCGAGTTGTTGCAGTCTGCGAAGATTTTCCAGGAGTTGCTCTTCGGAAACCGGCGCCTGATCAAAAATTATTTGTCCATGCTGGTTCAGATTGATTACCCTGGAATGTTCGTTTGGCAATTTCTCAGCATTCATTGCCGGGGGGGACACGTCAACGCCATATTCGAGCAATGGAGCAGTAATCATAAAGATAATTAACAACAGGAAAGTCAGGTCAATCAACGGCGTCATGTTGATCTCATCAATTGCGTCAAGTTGTGAGCGAACTTTTTTTCTAGCCATGTTATCCACCCGGCAATTATAGAGTATAGTTATAATTTACCGTCTAGTGTTTCCGTTCTTTTAGATGGAGGGTCAAGTTGTTCGAGTTTTACTCTGGCGATAAAGTCCTCGCTGAAATTATCCATGTATACGGTGATTTTTCTGATATTCAGCGTTAGCAGATTATAGCCTATTAAAGAAGGGATTGCCACCAGCAGCCCTACTACAGTGGTCAGCAGCGCTCCGCTGACGCCGGGAGCCAGGGCAGAAATTTCTGCTCGTCCCTGCGAGGCAACCGCGCAGAATGCCATCATTACTCCCCATACGGTGCCGAATAAACCGAAGAACGGGCTGACGCTGACAGCGGTTGCGAGCATACCAATACGTTCTTCAAGCGTCATGATCTGGTCGGCTATTTCGCGTTCCAATGCGGTTCTTACTGCTTCAATTTGCGCCTCTGTCAATCTATTGCGGTTAATACTGCTTCCAGATGGAGAAATTTCAGCAATATCAGAAGAAATATTATAAAATTCCAGTAATCTTTCGGTGCCGCTTACGTAGACTTTGGCTACCGGGCCGGGATTCATACTCGCCTCGCGAATCGCCGATACTACCGATTTTTTGTTGCGGAAACTGTTGATAAAAGATTTCGACAATTTTTTGGCACGAGACAAGGCAATTCCCTTGTCCAGCATAATAGTCCAAGTTAAGATGGAGCCGAAAAACAGCAACACTACAATTGATTTGCCGACGATGTCGCTATTTTCAAAAGCGTAATAAGCGCCGCTCGAAGCGATGATTGGATTCATGAATAATGTTATCAAGATAACCTCCGGTAAGGAGTCGTACGCCTCCTAAATTATAAATTTAATAAAAGCACTTTATAAACTAACATCAAAGAGTATATTCGACAATGTAACTTTGCAAATTATCACGAATTTAGAAGAACGTTAGTAATCCCTCAGTCTTTGGGTGGGGTCGAGGTTACGACACCCGAGGAGGAAAGACGAGGCTGTGTAGTATTGACCCCGAACCAAAGGAAAGAGTGAGGCATTACGAACGTTAATACACTACAGGAGCACGTATGGATAACCAACACAATATTCTTGGATATGATATTGGCGGCACAAAAATTGCCGTCGGTCTGATTTCCAGTGACGGCACAATT
>JAGYNC010000073.1 GCA_018400135.1 Victivallaceae bacterium | reverse complement strand
GGTGCTACCCAATCGACACCCGAGGAGGAATGACGAGGCTGTGTAGTATTGACCCCGCTCCAAAGGAAAGGGTGGGGCATTACCAATGAATTTTAATACCTAAGGTTGTTTCGTCTCAGCTATAGAAATCTGGTTTTCGTGTGTTATAGTATTTTTCGCTTGAGATGTTACGGGGAACCGTGATATCCGGAGAGATATTCAATTTTGTTTACCAACTGTTTGAATCTCGTCAATCCAAAATTCATAATAACCAACTGCTAAAAGGAGCTTTTATGTCCAGCAAGTATGAAAATGTCCTGAAAAACAAAATGAGTGCCGAATGTTATGGCAAAATCGAAGCGCTTAAGAATCAAAAGATTATGGATTTTGTCGGTTTTTTCGCGGAACATTGCGACCCTGCTTCAATCTTTGTTTGTGATGACAGTGAAAAAGACACGCAATATGTTCGTGACCAGTCAATAGCCAAAGGCGAAGAGAAAAAACTCGCGTTCCCGAAACAGACCATTCACTGGGATGGTTACAACGATCAGGCCCGTGACAAGAACAACACTAAATTCTTAGTCCGCAAAGAAAACCTTGAACGCATGAAATCACTTAATTCTGTCGAATACGAACAGGGTTATGCTGAAATCATAGAGATATCAAAGGGAATAATGCAGGGCAAGGATGCCATCGTGCAGTTCTTTTCCGAAGGCCCGACCGAAAGCCCGTTCACTATCCCCTGTATCCAATTTACCGACAGCTGGTATGTTGCCCATTCAGAATTCATTCTGTACCGCAGCGCCTACAGCCATTTTCTTAAAATGAATGATGCCGAAAAAGACGAATTTTTCCGTTTCATTCACTCTGCCGGCGAGCTGGACGCAAACAACAATTCGGTTAACCTTGATAAACGCCGCATCTATATGGACACCCAGGACAATATTGTTTACTCAATGAACGATCAGTATGCCGGCAACTCGGTCGGATTGAAAAAACACTCCATGCGTCTGGCCATCAACAAGGGCGGCCAGGAAGGCTGGCTCTGCGAACACATGTTCGTTATGGCCTCCGTTGACGAGGACAAAAATCGCAAGACCTATTTCTGCGGCGCTTACCCTTCCGCCTGCGGAAAAACATCAACCGCTATGATTCCGGGAGAAAAAATTGTTGGCGATGACATTGCCTACTTCCGCAACATCAATGGCGAATTTCGTGCGGTCAATGTCGAATTCGGTATGTTCGGCATTATCAAGGATGTTAATGCCAAGGATGATCCGGTCATTTTTGAAAACCTGATGAAAGACCAGGAGGTTATCTTTTCCAACGTGCTCGTCGGTCCCGACAATAAACCATACTGGCTCGGTATGGGCGTTGATGCCCCAGATACTGGACGCAACCATTTTGGCAAATGGGAAAAAGGCATCAAAGATGCCAAAGGGAATGAAGTCGATATTGCCCACGGCAATGCCCGTTACACCATGCGGCTCGACTACTTGGATAACATCGATAAAGATGGTTTTGAAGCAAAAGATGGCGTAAAAGTGGAAGGAATCCTTTACGGCGGACGCGACAGTGATACCACCGTTCCGGTTGAAGAGTCCCCAAACTGGCGAGACGGTATTCTGCTCAAGGCAGCAACGCTTGAATCAGAAACCACCAGCGCGACGCTTGGCGCTGAAGGAGTACGTAAACCGAGCCCGATGGCAAACCTTGATTTTGTTTCATATCCGCTCGGTGAATACACCATGAACAACATTGCTTTCGGCGAAAATATAAGCAATCCTCCCAAGATTTTCAGCAACAACTACTTTATGCGGGGCCCCAATGGCGAGTTTGTCACCAGTAAGCTGGCAAAAAAAGTATGGCTGCACTGGGCTGACGGTAGAATCCATGGCGAATACGACACCTACGACACACCAACGGGGAAAATTCCTCTGTATAAGGATCTGAAAGATCTCTTTAAACAACATCTCGGCGATGATTTCACGGAACAGAATTACAATTATCTGTTTACTTTCCGTTGTACTAAATGGATTGAAAAACTTGAACGTACCAAAGCGTTCTATAACAAAATGGATACTTCAACCCCAAAAGAAATCATCGCCTACTGGGACGATGCCATCGCCCGTATCAGTGCGGCAAGAGACAAATACGGCAACGAGATACTGCCTGGAAGTTATAAAGGATAAGCCGCCACAACGAATGGCGGCAAGGCACTAAGGAGTTGTAAAGAAATAAGTGGTATTTCTATACTGAGGATATCGGGGAGAAATTTTGGGGTTGCCGGCGAGGAGCAAAGCCGTAGCTTTGTAACGAACCGGCAAAGCCGAAAGTGCCCGAGACACCAGTAGAAAGTGCCAGTGACTCCTAAGCATCTTTTTTCATAGAGTTAGACCGTGCTCGAAAAGCCTTTTTTGTTCAGGCACCAATTAATACGCGGATATTTTTTAGCGCGAAAAACGAACTGATTCAACAGTCCAGCAGTCCGTCGCGCAACCCCAAAGGTAATGCCGTGGGGCGTTCACAGGTAGTAGTCAGTTCAACTTTGCCGCCGAGCTCACTAGACTTGTCAAACGCCAGCATGATTTCAAGAACGTGGCACGCCATGTCCCCGTTCGCACGATGCTTGCGTCCAGTACGCAGCGCGTAGGCCATGTCGGCGACTCCGATACTGCGCGAATTTTGAGTATATATGTGGGACAGCGGCGCGTCATGCCATTCTTTGTCCTCGTAGCCGCGCTGGAACAGCTTTACCGG
This sequence comes from Victivallaceae bacterium, assembly GCA_018400135.1. Classification (GTDB taxonomy): domain Bacteria; phylum Verrucomicrobiota; class Lentisphaeria; order Victivallales; family Victivallaceae; genus M55B135. The sequence goes on along the minus strand of JAGYNC010000073.1, from coordinate 8,346 downwards.
TCCGCCGAAGGTATTGGGATCGGGCACTTGTACAGAACCGTTTTTTCCATAGATCTCAATCGGTGCGTGGCCGTGCTTCTGAACATCAAACGAAGTAATAAAGGTTACAATTGCGCCACACGCGAATTCAATCACCCCGGTCTGATGAGTGGTTACTTCAACCGGAATTATTGCCCGACCGCTGGGAACTCCGCCGATGCGGGTTTCAAACCCCTTCGAGGTAACGCCGGTAACACTTTTTGCCGGCCCCAATAGATTCACCAAGGAAGTCACATAGTATGGCCCGAGATCAAGCATTGGTCCCGCGCCCTTTTGATAGAAAAAATTCGGATTAGGATGCCAGGCTTCCGGTCCGGCTCCTTGAAAGATAGCAGTGCCTGAAAGTACTTTGCCAATCCAGTTGTCATCAAGCAGTTTCCGGCAAGTCTGCTGACCGCCACCGAGAAATGTATCGGGGGCCGAACCAACCAACAGATTCTTCTCTTCAGCTAAAGCAATAACCTGCTTTGCCTCGGTCAAATTGATGCCGAATGGTTTTTCGCTGTAGGCGTGCTTTCCGGCGTTAAGCGTCCGCAAAGCAATATCAGCATGAACTGCGGGGATCGTCAGATTAACAACTATTTCGATTTCCGGATGGTTAAGCAGTTCATCAACCGACATAACCGGAATATTAAATTCCTCTCCCTTCGCTTTCGCCGCTTCTTCATTGATATCGGTACAGGCAACGACATCGAGAATATCAAAACGTTGTGCCGCGCTAAAATATGCTCCGCTGATGTTGCCGCAACCAATAATTCCAACTTTAACTTTCTCTAACGCGTTCATCATTTATTCCTTATTTGTTTCCAACCGCCAGGCCACTGTTGATCAGATAGTTGTAACTCTGCTCGATAGCCTCAAACATGTCGGTATTGCAGTAATCCAGTTCCACAATTAAGTTGTCTACACATTCCGGAATCGTTGCGACTATTTCAGGTATATTCATGGAGCCGGAACCCAATGCTTTTAATTCGAGTTTACGGTCTAAAAAACCATCAACCATTTTTGTATCGTTATCCGGCTGCTCAAATGAACCATCCTTAAGATGAACCAGAATAACGCGATCAGCAAATTTTTTCATCATTTCCGCCGGATTCTCAGCGCCAAAATTAGAAGACCAGAACGCGTCCATCTGGAATTTTACCGTTGGACACAGTTTCGCGTATATTTCATATTTGAGCTTGCCGTCAATTCGTTCAAATTCCCAGGCATGATTATGCTGGAACAGCGTCAGTCCGGTCGTCTTGATCTCTTCATTCAGGATGTTTGTTTTTTCCGCGGTTCTCTTAATGGTATCAATATCTTTGAAATCATCGGGGCCATAGCCGCAGACAACCTTGTCAAGGCCGAGTATCCCGGCCATATCAATTGCTTCGGCAGTATCCCCTTTACCACACCAGGGAGTGTGCGACGAATAGATTTTAAGGCCGAGATCATCAATAATGTTCTTAAATTCCTGTGGGGTCAGTTGGTGAAATCCAGCAGGTTCAACCGCGATATAGCCAATGTCGGCCACACGCTTCAAAACTCCGATAAAATCTTTCTTTGCTTCTTCGCGCAACGAATACAACTGCACAGCAGCCTTTCTTGGCTTCATGATTTTTTCCTTTTTTCAAATTGTGATTGAATTCTTATTTAATAAGATTATGGTATAGTTTACAACATAAAATTGATTATATCAATTATCAAAAAATACTATTTATTGACAAAAAATATAAATTATCATGAGCAATCTGCAAAATGTTGAACAATTACTCTGGGTGTCGCATTTTAGCGCGCCCGCAGTTGATGACCTCAAACCACATTATATTGAAGATCGTACGGAACTGGTTGAAATAATAACCGGTGGAACTCTGTTTTTTAAAAATAAAGAATATCACAAAGGTGCGATTTTCTGGCACGTTGCCGGAGAGCATACTATTCACAAAACTACAGCAAAAGACCCTTATCGCTGTATGGTGTTCCGGTTTAAAATGAACAAAAATACTGAACGCGACATCCCTCGGGTATCGATTTGGAACAATCTTAATGAAATGGACATGTTTTTCAGTCAGGCGTTGCGTTGTCATCATGGCCGTCAATGTAAAAACATTGCCTTTTCGCATTATGTTTATTCCAGACTTTACTGGGAGGTGGTTTATTCGGACAACCTCGCTAATACTGAATTGGAATTGCCGGTGTCGTTGCAGCGGGCAATTGCTTTTATTGAAAAAGGATTTCACCGGAAATTGTCGCTTGACACCCTCGCGCTTCACGCTGCGGTCAGTAAGCCATATCTCTTCGCCTTATTCAAAGAATATCTCTCCGTCAGCCCGCATAAATACATCAATGATTGTCGCCTCAACCATGCTCGTAAATTATTAGCCGGCAGCGGCAAGAGCATTAAGGAAATTGCTGATGAGTGCGGCTTTCGCTCCATAGCATCATTCTATCGCCTATTCACTCAGCGGCACAACACCTCTCCAGCGGCTTATCGCAACAACAACAATCCCTATCGGACATTGCCGTTGGTCGCGCTGGATAAATAGACCAGTACCGGAAACTTTTCGAATAATCTCTATTTCGGACGGCACAGAGGCCGTCCCTCCACCGGCCTGCGGCCGGTATATCGCCCGCCGGAAATATCTCAGCTTCCACGTGATAGCCAAGTAGTCGCAGGCGTAGCCTTACGCCACGACTCTCCCTAATGACGATTTACCCTCACGTCAATGGCACTACGCTACCGTGCCTGTGGCACGGCGGAGGGGTTCCGCTCCGTCGGAACCTAATCCCAGGCGGCACGGAGACAATTTTTCTTAACCCCGTCCCAAAGGAAAGAGTGAGGCATTACGTAATACTTCTTTCTCCGCTTTCTTGCCTCAACAAGGGTTGATTTTCAGGGTTTCCGATGTATTGTATCCGGTTACTGAATTCGCGACAAATTGGATTGTAATTATTGTCAACACACTTATTGACAATAAATTATAGCAATTAAACAAAATAATTTTAATTTTCAGGGAGGCTATACAACTATGGCAAAAACAAAAAAATTCAAAACCGAAGTACAGCATCTGCTCGATCTGATGATTCATTCGCTTTATTCCAACAAGGATATCTTTCTCAGGGAACTTATCGCCAACGCCGCGGACGCAATCGACAAAGCACGGTTCCAGTCGCTGACCGAAAAGGAAGTGGCGCGCGAATGGAATATCCGTCTGGAAGTGAATAAAGATCAGAAATATTTGAAGGTTATCGACAATGGTATCGGTATGACCGCCGATGAGGTTGTTGACAACATTGGCACCATTGCCAAATCCGGCACCAAGGCATTTCTCAAAGCCATGGAAGAACAAAAGGATGCCGCTAACCTGCCTGAACTCATCGGTCAGTTCGGGGTCGGATTTTATTCCTCATTTATGGTGGCAGAAAAGGTTGAACTCCTTACCCGTAAAGCTGGAACAGCTAACGCGGTACAGTGGACGTCAACCGGCAAGGACAACTATTCCATCGAGGAAGCCGAAAAGGAAGATCAGGGCACCGAGGTAACTGTCTATCTAAAAGAGGACGCCAAAGCTTACCTGGAGGACTGGAAGATCAGCGAAATTGTCCGTAAATATTCCGATTTCATCGAATATCCGATTATCCTGCCTACCGTAAAAACCAATGATGATAAAACGGAAACGGTTGAAGATAAAGTGCTCAACTCACGTCAGGCAATCTGGCTGAAAAAACCTGAGGACATTACTGAAGAGGAACACAACAGCTTCTTCGCCCACCTTTCCCACCATGGCGGGAAACCCTTGAAATCAATTAATTTGAGCGCGGAAGGCACTACGGAATTCAAGGCGTTGCTCTACATCCCCGAAAAGGCGCCATTCAATCTGTTCATGCCCGAATTCCAGAAGAAAGGACTGCAACTTTATATTCGCAGAGTTTTCATCACCGACGAATGTAAGGACTTAGTCCCTGACTACCTGCGTTTCATCAAAGGCGTGGTTGATTCAAGCGACCTGCCGCTAAACGTCTCTCGTGAAATTCTGCAGGACAATCCGTTGATTGTCAAAATCCAGAAAAATGTGGTACGCAAGGTTCTCTCCGAACTCAAAGAAATGATGGAGAAGGAACCGGAGAAGTACCGCCAGTTCTTTGTCGAATTCGGGAAAATCCTCAAAGAAGGAGTTCATACCGACTACGCCAATCAGGAAAAGATCAAGGGACTGGTCATGTTCCAGACCATGAACAACGAACCGGGCAAACTCGTTTCCCTCAAAGAATACGTCGACGCGATGCCACCGTCGCAAAAGGACATCTACTATATTACCGGCGAAAGTCGCGCGGTACTGGAAAATTCACCCGTTCTCGAATTTTTCAAGAGCAAGGGATTTGATGTACTGTTCATGACCGATCCAATCGACGAATGGATCATGCAGTCCATGACTCAATTCGATAAAAAGCATTTCAAATCCGCCGCCAAGGGCGAAATCGATGTGGATGCCGATTCCAAAAAGGAAATGGAAAAAGTTATTACCGAAGCTAAAGAAAAACATAAAGAACTGGTTGCCGTCCTGCAACAGGAACTTTCCGATCAAGTTAAGGAAGTGCGGTTTACCAGTCGGCTTACCGACAGCGCCTGTTGTTTAGTTGGAGATGAAAACGGCTTGAGCGCTCACATGGAACGCCTGTTCAAAGCAATGAATCAGGATGTGCCTGAAAATAAACGTATTCTGGAACTCAACCCCAAACATCCGCTGATCGCGTCGCTGCAGAATATTTTCGAAGCTGATAAGAAAGATGCCAGAATCAAGGACTATGCCGGACTACTTTACGATCAGGCGCTGCTGACAGAAGGCTCACCCATTCCCGATCCAGCGACATTCTCGAAACGCGTCGCCGATCTCATGGTCAGCGCCCTGAAGTAAGCGGCACCGCGCCGATGGCGCGGGAATGTAGTGCCGGATTTAGCCTTAAACCGGCACCAGCAACGCGTCGGCGTGGAAAAAACGCCGACATTAGAGAAAATCGCGGCGTAAGGCTACGCCTGCGACCACTTGACTATTACGCGGAAAGCGAGATATTCCCGGGAAAATCTGATGTATATGCGGGCTTTTGCCGAAGCCTGGAGCGAGGAGCAAATTGTCCAACAGCCTGTTGGACAATTACCCTGGGGCCATAACCTGGTTTTGCTCACAGAAACTAAAAACAGAAACAGAACGCCTCTCCTATGCGCAAGGCGCACTTGATAATGGCTGGTCTCGTAATGTGCTGAACATTCATATTGAATCCAGGCTGCTTGAGCGAACAGGAAAGGCCGTTACCAATTTTGAAAAGACTCTGCCCAGGGCTCAATCGGATTTGGCGATAGAGTCTCTAAAAGACCCCTATAAATTTGATTTTCTGGGTATAGGCGCGGAAGCTGCTGAAAAAGAGATCGAGACCGCCATGGTTACTCACATTACCCAGTTTTTGATTGAGCTGGGTGCCGGTTTTGCCTATGTTGGCCGACAGGTTCATTTGGAAGTGGGCGGTGATGACTTTTTTATTGACCTGCTTTTTTATCACCTGAAGCTGCGCTGCTATGTGGTGATAGAAATCAAATCGGGCAAATTTAAGCCCAAACACCTGGGGCAGCTGGGTTTTTATTTAACGGCGATTGATAAGGAAGTAAAAAGTGCGCAGGATAACCTTACTATTGGATTGCTGTTGTGTAAAAGCAAGAACAAAGTCGTAGCGGAATATGCTCTGGGTGACAAAACCCAGCCCATGGGTATTGCGGAATATAAACTTGAAGACGCACTGCCGGAAGATCTAAAAACAAGCCTGCCTACTATTGAGCAGATTGAAAAAGAGCTGGAAGGCAAGTAATGGATAGTAAGAAATAAAAAACAGTCGCACGCGGAGGCGCGGAGATCGCGGGGGAAAGATGGAAATTGATGAAATAACCGGTGCCATTATTACTGCTGCTATTGATATTCATAATGGGCTAGGGCCAGGTTTACTGGAATCTGTTTATGAATGTGTACTTGCAAAAATCTTAACTGAAAAAGGATTTGTTGTAGAAACACAAAAACCAATAAGTTTTGATTTTATAGGATTACATTTTTCAGAGGGTTTTCGCTGCGATTTACTTGTTAATCAGACTATAGTTGTAGAATTGAAGTCGGTTGAGAAAATTAATCCGGTTCATAAGAAGCAACTTTTAACTTATTTGAGATTGATGAATCTTGAAGTTGGATTATTAATAAATTTTGGTTCTGCAACTCTTAAAGAAGGGCTTGAACGTGTCGTCAATCATCATCAGCCAAGTACTTCTTCCCTCCTAAGGGTAAATAAAATTTCCGGAGAAACCATATGAATCAAACCTCCGCGCCCCCCGCGTCTCCGCGCGATACCTTGTTCTTACACTTCGACACCGTCCTCGAAAGTCCCGACCTGCCTGTCGGCAAGGCAGGCGGTATCAAAAAACCAAGCGCACTGATGCAAGCCTTAGGGGGAAAGTAATGGAATCCAATCGAATTGAATATAAAAGAGAACTGACAGATTCCTTAGAAAAAGAAGTAGTCGGTTTCCTGAATTATCGCGATGGTGGAGAAATTTATATTGGCATAGACAATGATGGAACTACAGTGGGTATTGCTGACAGTGATAAAGTCCAGCTCGTCATTAAGGATAGAATCAAACACAATATCCAACCCTCTGCTATGGGTCTTTTTGATGTAATTCTAGAAGCAAAAGATAATAAAGAGGTGATTAGAATCATCGTTGCTGGGGGATTGGAGAAACCCTATTATTTGCGCAAATACGGTATGACGGATAAGGGCTGTTTTATACGAATAGGCAGTGCAAGCGAACCAATGACGCAAGAAATGATAGATTCTCTCTACAGTAGAAGAATTCGCAACACCATTGGGAAAATGGAATCTACCCGACATAATCTGACTTTTGAACAGCTTAAGATTTACTATGAAACCCGAGACTTGCACCTGAATGCCTCTTTTATGAAAAATTTGGAATTGTTGACACCCGAAGGCAAGCCTAATTATGCCGCATACCTTTTAGCAGATGAAAATGGCGTTTCGGTTCAAGTAGCCAAATACGCTGATACTACAAGGGTTGATCTTATAGAAAATATTGATTTTGGCCGCTGCTCTCTGATTAAGGCATATAAAAATGTAATGGATAGAATGAATGTGGAAAACACTATCTATACAAAGATAGGTGTTCCATTACGCGAAGAGCGTCCCATGATTAACCCGATTGCCTTACGAGAAGCGGTCGTGAATGCTATTGTACACAATGACTATTCCAACGGCAGTGTGCCCAAGTTTGAATTTTTTTCTGACAGGTTGGAAATTACTTCTGCCGGAGGCTTGCCTTATGGTCTTGAAATTGACGATTTCTTTGCAGGCCATACGGCTCCCCGCAACAAAGAGATTATGCGAATATTCCGTGATCTTGAGATCGTGGAGCATTTGGGTTCCGGCATTCCTCGTATTTTGGAGGTATACGGGAAAGATATTTTTCAGATAAGCAGAAACTTTATGCGCCTGGTTTTTCCCTATGCGTACAAGTTGCCCCAGCAAGTAACCCAGCAAGTAACCCAGCAAGTAACCCAGCAAGTAATCGAAGTGCTTTCTGCGCTGTCAGGCGAGATGAGCCGAACTGAATTAATGAGGAAACTAAAATTAAAGGACAGGAATAATTTTGCCAGTAATTATCTTGAACCGGCATTGAACGACGGCTTGATCGAAATGACTCAGCCTGATTCACCCAAAAGTCCAACTCAAAAATATCGTCTTACTGCCAAGGGCAAAACTTTAGCCGGGAAACGAGGTGATAATGTCTAATCCGCTTGAGCTCTCGCAACAACACTTCGACACCGCCCTCGAAAGCCCCGACCTGCCTGCCGGCAAGGCAGGCGGAATTAAAAAACTGCGAGAGTTGATTCTCACCCTGGCTATGCAGGAAAATCAGTCTCACGCGGAGGCGCGGAGAGCGCGGAGATAAAGCCGGAAGACCCGCCTGCCGCCCCTTGTCGAACAAAAACGCATTGTCGCCAAAATTGAGGAACTAATGGCGCTCTGCGACAAGCTGGAAAATCAGATAGATCAGGCAACTGCAAAACAAACAGCGCTGTTTGATACAGTACTGGCAAAGGTGTAGCGATTATGCGGCTAAAAAGTCTTTGTTTTTTGACAAAACCTGAGATATATTCAGAAGTTATCAGGACACAAAAAGCACAAGTGCTTTTTTATCTCTATTTATTTCTGGGCGTGTTTGAACTGAAATATAAAAAAGAAGATTTGAATGAGTGAGACTCCCCGCGGCAAG
>JAGYNC010000072.1 GCA_018400135.1 Victivallaceae bacterium | reverse complement strand
TTCAACTGCGTTTTTTAGGTTGATGGTTTTGGTTTACGCCGCATCAATGTTGCCATTTCATATTTTTTATCGCTTTAGAATTCCTGTAGTGCCATTGCTTTGTCCTCTGGCGGGCGCCGGATTGATCGAAATTTATCACGAATTCAAGACAAAAAAATGGTTTATGGCATCGGCAGTTACCGTGTTGGTATTGTCAATTTTTTGTCTCACCCGGGTCAATCCCGATAGTAAGCGTTCGGCCCGGGAACAACAGGCCGTGGCGACACATCTGATCAGAAGTGAACGTTTCGCTGCCGCTGAACGTTATCTTGACAGCATGCGGAAACGACAAATTCCCACCGGTGGACTGGAGCTTTCCCTGATTGAACGGGCCGTTAAATCAGGATATCCGGAACTTGCGGAAACGCTTTTTCGTAAATGGTTTGTTCAGCCGCCGACTGATTGACCTCGAACCTAAAAACGCAGTTGAAAATCATAACCAGATTGCCGGTAAGCCCGGGCGGGTCATATTCATCTGACGCTAAAGGTTGCGGCTTTCTTGACCAGGTAATATCTGTCCAGATAACGTTGAACACAGACCAATTCAGCGGGAATTTTCTCGCCAGCCCGGGCATGTGCCAATGCCCGCCACAAATCTTCACGGCTATTGATGGAAACGTCTCCCAGGCGCAACAAGAGGTCCCCGCGACGCACCCCATTTACTCCCGCTTGTGGCAAACCACTAATAATCAGGCCGCCGTGGAATGGATAATTGAGAGCATCTGCGATTTTAATTGTGAGTGGTTGAACTTTGATGCCGAGTTTCAAGTTAACGATCTTCTCCACATCTTCCGGTAGCATTTTCCGAACTTTGAGTTTATAGGTTTTGCCGGTATCGGTTTGAAGTTCCAATTCATCATCGGCCATTAACCGCCATAATAAACGAGACCAGTCGATCAGGCTGTCAACGGGTTCACCGTTGACGTGAGTGATCTGCGTTTCAGCGACTATCCCGGCATCTGCTGCCGGCGAGTCGGGCAGAATCTCCCGGATAAAATAAACCAGGCGGCCGTTCGATAAACGTTTAACGCCGGGAATAATGCCCAACGTAGCATCATTAAAACGTTCCGGAATCAACCAGCGTGCCAAAATATTTTCCACGCGCTGAAATGGAATGGCGAATCCGATGTCACGCGTATTCCGTAACAAAGCCGTGTTAATACCGATAATTTCGCCGTTTATGTTAATCAACGGGCCGCCACTGCTACCGGGAAATACTGGTGCACTGCTCTGCAAAATATCGGAAAATATCACCTCGCCCTTATGGGTGATCTTACGACCAATGGCACTAAGAACTCCCTGCGAAATACTGCTGCCGAGTCCATAAGGGTTGCCAACAACAATAACTGTTTCACCCAGTAACAAGTCCCCGGGAGCGGCCGTTTTTATTGGACTAACCGGTTTTTGTAAACCAATAATTCGTAAAAGTGCAATGTCGTTCAGATCATCAGCAGCGAGCACTTCTGCCAAATGTTGGCTGCCGTCGTGCAGAGTAGCATTGATTTTCACTGCCCGTCGTACGATATGAGCATTGGTTACAACCAATCCGGATGCATCAATGATGCTGCCACTTCCCAAAGAGTACCCGGGCTGACGTTCACCCAAAATTTGCTCGGGAGTAAAATCGAAGAGATTTTCAAATTTTTTTAACGGCCAGTCATGAGCGTATGAGTCGATTACTTTTTCCGTACTGAGATTAACAACGCTGGGCATGGTCTGTGCAACCGCCACCACCGTTGGACTTATACGATTACGCCGAGCGACATCGTGTGTTATTGGTACGTCGGCAAAAAAAATACCAGGGACAAATAGTGCGACAGCAATTGTCAAAAAACATTGTATTGACTTTATTTTTTTACTTGGCAACGCCATAACTCTGATTACCATCTTCTTGGATTATTTAAAGCTGCAAAAATAAAAATTAATGCCGGCAACATATAATTGCAAATAACATTTTCGGAAAGGCTTGAGTACATCTCAAACCTTGGTAACCTCTCACTCTTTGGGTGGGGTCGAGGCTACGACACCCGAGGAGGAACGACGAGGCTGTGTAGTATTGACCCCGCTTCAAAAGAAAGAGTGAGGCATTACCAAACCTTTCCGAAAATGTTCTAATTATTAATTGCAATATCGCAACAGTGTGATAATTTTCCGCAAAACAGGAGGTGCAAGGTATGAGTAATTCCGGGGAGAGGCATTGCAACGAACTGGCGTTGCAAAAACATTGGGAATATTTGGACAAAGAAAAAGATTATTTCACGGAGTGCAATTATCGGTTGCAAGTGCGCGCTACCGGATACCGCAATCATGAGGCGGGCCCAGACTTCAAAAATGCCGGGATTGCGATCAACGGTAAGACTCTGGTGGGAGACATCGAAATTCATGTTCGGGCTTCGGATTGGTTTGCGCACGGACATCATCATGATTCCAACTACCGGGGAGTCATCCTTCATGTGGTAGCGAAAAATGATTTGTCACAGAAAAAACGGGAGCAGCTACCGCCAATGATGGTGTTGGACAAGCGTCCGGATTGTCACAGTGATATCCCCGGGGAATCGGACTGTAGCCGGGGCCGTTGTGCCGCCATTTATAGCAATCTTGGAGTAGAGCGCACTCGGGGGTTATTGACTGAGGCGGGACGTGTACGCTTCAGGCGCAAATCCACCAATCTGCTGGAGAAAATGCTGTTGACCGGAGCGGAAAATGGCTTCTGGCAGTGCATTTTTGAGGCAGCAGGTTATAAGCAAAATCGCCTTGGATTTCTGGAATTGTTTAAACGCTTCTCAGATTATCCTAATGATGCACGAAAAAAGCATTATTCTGCCATTTTGTGGGGAGAATCCGGGTTGTTGCCCGATCCGGCTACAGGTGAGGTTAAACCTCCGATGCGTGCATTGGTCAAATATTACTGGGAGCAGTGGTGGAGCATACGCCGCGAAATCTACCACCCCATACAGTGGCGACACAGCGGCGTACGGCCGGTAAATTCTCCTGCGCGTCGTCTGGCGGTATTACTACGTTACCACGAACGCTTTGGCGAACAACCTCTGAAATATCTTCACGAGCGATTAAATAACGGGCGGTTGACTCCGGGCCAATTAGTTAAACTCTTTCAGGTTAATTGCAAATTATGGGATCAATATGCCGACTTCGCCACTCCACTGAAATCTCCGGCGGCAATCGGCGGTTCTAGTTTCGCGCTTGAATTGTTGGTCAACATTGTTCTGCCTGCCATTCACGCGGGGGCTAAACTCGATTATTTTAACGATCCGGATATTGGGGCAATTATGGGTCAGGTTGAGTGTTACTGGCTCCAACTACCTCCGACGCAAGAAAATACTATCACCCGAAGAGCCGGGCATTTGTGGTTTAGCGATCTTGAACAAAGAGCTGTAATTCTTAATTCAGCCGCCACGCGTCAGGGTGTTTTGCATCTATGGCGCGAATATTGCGAGCCGTGCCAGAATGACTGTTCCTCGTGCCGTTTTTTCAACTCATTTTGAGTTCAGGCACTAATTAAATGCGTCGTCATCCTCATCCCCTTCTTCCTCAATTATCGCTGCCGCATCAGCTAGTGGTTGAGCACGATGATCCTGAACACGGTCAAGATACTTACGAATTTGTGTTTGAATCTTGTCGATAGCAGTATCAATCGCTTCATTCATATCGTATTCTTCAGTTTTAGCCGTAACTTCATGTCCCTTGAAACTGACAATAATTTCAGCTTTGACACGGGATTTCTCTTGTTCCAATACGACGCGGATACTGGAAACCTTAAGATTTTTCAAATCTAGAATGTTTTGAAGCCTGTCTTGAATGTGCATCTTCAACTGTTCTGAAAGTTCAACATGGCGGCCACTGATAATGATAGGCATAATATACCTCCGGTTAAGTTTAAAAGACGTTAATAATAAAAAGTTACATGGTAAATTGAGGGCCGAGATAAATTTCTCTGGCCTTTTCGTCGTTGACCAGATAATCGCTGTTCCCTTCAAGTATAATTCTTCCCTGACACATTAAATATGCCCGATCGACCACGGACAGAGTTTCCCGAACATTGTGGTCCGTGATCAGAATACCCAGATTCTTCTTCTGGAGCTGGCCGATAATCTGTTGCACATCATAAACCGCTATCGGGTCAACACCACTGAATGGCTCGTCAAGCATAATAAAAGATGGTTTCGTTACCAAAGCCCGAGTTATTTCGAGACGTCGTCGTTCGCCACCACTTAACGTCATAGCCTTTTGTTTTGCCAGCGGCGCAAGTTCAAGTTCATCCAGCAACGCGGCCAGACGTTCACGACGCTCTTTTTTGGAAATATCCAGGGTTTCCAGAATTGCCATGATATTCTGTTCCACAGTTAATTTTCTGAAGATAGATGGTTCTTGTGAAAGATAACCCATACCCATTCTGGCTCGCTGGTACATGGGCATGCGAGTAATATCGTATCCCCGAAAATGAATAACGCCACTATCTGGTCGGATAAGCCCCATAACCATATAGAAACTAGTAGTCTTGCCGGCTCCATTTGGTCCAAGTAGTCCAACTACCTCGCCCGCTTTTACATGAATTGACACTTCATTTGCCACTCGTTTACCACGATAAGCCTTTACCAGCTTCTCCGCTTTTAACAAGAGTTCCCGATCAACTGTTTCTGCCATAGCGTATAATTTTCCTTTTCTATTTACAGCCGGAATAGAACTACCATCTCATATAGTAAGACAAGAGATAAAAAGCCGTGTTCCAGAGCCAAGCTAGTTTAAGTTTAATCCTGCTGTAATTGTTTAGTGTCGAAAAGCTGAAGCCGTCCGTCCTCAATATCAAGTTTTTCGCTGTCTGTCCAAAGAGTAATTATGCTGCCTTCCATGATGTTAGGTCCTTGTTGCATAGTCGGGCGACGCTCATCACCCGTGAGCACAATCTTCCTCTCTGCCACGTGATAGACGGCATTATCGCCTTTTGCTTGCTGCAATCCTTCATCTTTCAACCGGTTTCTGGTGATTACCACATCATCAATACAGACAATTTTTTCCAGTTCCTTGTCTTCGCCAATACCGATTTGGCGCGGAACTTCGTTTTCGTAATGAGCATCGGCGTAACCTCTTTTAGTGGGGGTCCCGTCAGAAGTTGCCGGTTTGGCATAAATTTCCATTTTACGGCAGGCAAGATTAAACCTTTCCTCTTCAATCATGACATTTCCGATCATTTCTGCAAAGTTTTCTGCTGTACGTATTGTCGCCTTATCCGAGGTCATTACAGTTTTTCCGAGAGAACCGGATTTGGCTATTTCGGTTATATCGGTGTCGGCATTAACCTTGTCCGGCGCATTTTTTTGCGGATCCGGCTTATTTTCCAGTCGCACATTGCCGTCACAGAATATTTCGTCGATTTCGCGTTGTCCGCCAACGCCAAATGTTCCCGCAGCGGGCATCTCGCCGTCACTAATCGGGCGATCCCGAAAAGTCAACTCAAGGCGATCGCAATTCAAGCGCGCGCGTGGTTCTTCGGCTTTTACATCATTTTCACAAACGATCCGTGTGATTTCTTTGCCGGAACTATCGGAACCCAATTGGCTCAAAGGGTTAACATTAGTTACTGGAACTGGTTGCGCTGTTTGCTTTTCTTCGGACGGCTCAAAAAATATTTTCATTTTCCGACAGTCAACACTCGCTTGCTGATCTCTAACTTTTACCTGATCAATCAATTCCGCGTAATTATCCAGAAGATGAATAATCGCTTTATTGGAGGTAACTACAGTCTTGTTGAATGGCGGGGGAGTGTCTTTGCCGGTTTGTTGTCTGCCAGTGCCGGGAACGGGTTTGTTTTCCAACCGTACCCGTCCGGTGCAGAATATTTTGTTGATTTCACGCCGTTCAGGGCCGCCATCTTTTGGGGAAAAGGTTTTGAAAGTCAACAACAGATGATCGCAATTCAGCATTGCTCGTGGTTCATCAACCTGAACATTGTCGATGCACACTACTTTGGATACTTCTTTATTGCCTCCGCCAGGATTGAAACGTATTAAAGAATCTTCGGCAGATACGGCGGCCTGGGGCGATTTTTGTTCAACTGCTGTTGCCGGTTGCAAAAATACCTGTATTTTATGGCAATCGACATCCATTTTTGAGTCTCTGATTCTCACTTGGCCAATAAGTTCAATCAGATTTTCCGCATAATTGAGATCCATGTAATCGGAAGTGATAATGGTTGGATCGGAACTCTTGTCCTCGTGCTGAGCACGGACGTGAATTCGGCAATTGTTATTTACCTTCATCCGCTCCTGGTCATGCCAAATGAGTATTTCCCGACCGGAAATAAAGTCATCGCCTTGTGTCAACCGAGGATTGCCGGTAAGGATAAATTCTCCAGCCGACACGCGATAAACCACATGGTCGGCAACCGCCTGTTGTATTCCGTGTTGTTTGCGCTCCTCAGCCGTCTGCGTTCTGGTAATCTCTACCTTGTTGTAACAGATTATTTTTGAAACGCCACTTACCTGTGCCGTCAACGCGTCCGTTTCGGTGTCTTTATCTTTATCTTTCGGGACTACAGTTTCATCCTGCTGATTTTTAAGGTATAATTCGAGCTTGTCGCAAGTAAGAGCAAAGCGCGCTTCATTAACTTCGACATTGCCGGTAAGCGTAATCAGGTTTTTATCGAATTCTGCCAACATTGAATCTGCTTTGGCTCGCAGATAATTACCTTTTGTCTCAAAGGTATTCTTTTGATTCGATTCAGGTCGCGCCACGATATTGACATTTTTGCGCACCAGAACCGTTTTCTTACCATAATCCGCCACAAATCCGACTCCATCCAAATCAAGCGCCGGTGTGCGCAAAAATACCGGTTTTTCGCCCACTGCTACCTGCGTAGTCTGATTAATTTCGGCCTGACTTGAAACTATAAAACCTTCGCTGTGCAGCTTGTCCGACCAAAATGTCAAAACCTCTTTGAGCGGTGTGCCAAGGGGATATGGCTGCACGTTGTCCAGATAGTTAATGCTATTAACATCAACACCTTTGCGTATGATATCAATAACCGTGTCGGACGACAGAATTTTTTCTGCCTGCTTAACAACCTTTCCGGCGGAAATGATAAACTGAAGACGGTTTTGGTGATAGACCGGCAGCCGGGCATTTTGAGACAACAACCCGCCGACATCTTCAGACTGAGCATGTCCACCAGGCACAGCAATAACAATCATCAGCCCTAAAAAGAGGGACAGCGGTTGTAACTGTTTTTTCACTACAAATAACGCTCCATTTGACCGGCCCATTTACCTTGTTCACGCAATAACCAATCGATAACTTCGCGCACCGCGCCATATCCGCCAGCTAGACGAGTACGAAAATCACAATACTCATCCAGATAGTCCGGGGCATCGGCAACTGTTACCGCAATTCCCGCACGGCGAAAAATCGGCACATCCACGACATCATCACCTATATAGAGGCATTCATTTGCCTGCAATCCGGTTTCCGACAAAAGGCGTGAGAACGTTTCCCCCTTCTTCTTGCATCCTTCGTAAATGAAATCAAGACCCAGTTCTGCTGATCGAATCCGGTTTGCCGTCGCCGACCGCCCGGAAATAGCCCCCACTTTCAACCCGGCCCGTTTTGCCATTTTGATACCATGCCCGTCCCGAACATGAAAAAATTTCATCTCCTGATCAAGACCGTAGCCAATACGTCCATCGGTCAACACGCCGTCAATATCCATAATCAGCGCTTTTATTTCAGCAGTTTTTTCCGATGCAATCATAAAGTTTCCTGACTTCCGCGATAACGGTTCTTATTTCTTTAAAATCGAGAGAATTGGGACCATCAGACAATGCTTTGTCGGGGGCTGGATGGACCTCCGCGAACAACGCGTCAATACCGACAGCGGTCGCGGCTCGGGCAAGAGGACGGATAAATTCACGCTGTCCGCCGGAAGCGTTGCCCAACCCCCCCGGCAACTGAACCGAGTGGGTTGCGTCAAAAATCACCGGCACTCCCAAATCTCCCATAATCACCAGGGAGCGCATGTCGACGATTAGATTGTGGTAGCCGAAAGAGGAACCGCGCTCTGTAAGCATAACGTCTTTATTGCCGGTGGCATACACCTTTTCCACTGCGCCGCGCATATCTTCGGGAGCCATGAATTGTCCTTTTTTGATATTTACTGGTTTGCCGGTAGCGCCTGCAGCAGACAGTAAGTCCGTCTGTCGACACAAAAACGCCGGGATTTGAATAATATCGGCCACCGCGCCAACAGCCGCAGCTTGGTCAGGCTCATGAATATCGGTGACTACCGGAATGTCAAGGCCGCGTTTGACTTCTCTCAGGATTTCAAGCCCTTCGATCAGTCCCGGCCCGCGGAAAGAACCGATGCTTGAGCGGTTTGCTTTGTCAAAAGATGCCTTGAAAACATATTGCACATTAAATTCGCGGCAAAGTTCGGTCAGATATTCAGCAATATTCATACACAATTCAAGGCTTTCACCGACACATGGACCAGCCAGCAAAGTCAACTCAGCGCCAATAGTTACCCCACCGCTTATTTGAATTTTTCGCATTATCAATTTTCCATAATTTATCTTGATTGAAGAAGAAACTAGTGCTCACAACGGAAAGCGACGACGCATCGCGACGCATCTACACGGCGCTGAATTTCTTACGAATCCGTAGCACCCGTAACTAGACCGTGCTCGGAAAGGGTTGAGTACCTCTCAAACCTTTTCGAGAATGTTCTAACTATATCCCCGTTTTGTTCCGCATGCAACTGAAGCGAATATATGCCGCTCTCAAATCCGAAATTCAAAACTTTAGAGCCAAATTGGCTCTTTAAAGAACACGAAGTTCTGAATCTGTTGATAATCATATATTTTTTCTTATACATCAACAATGGCTTTATAGTGTTCCGGCTCAATAAAAATACCACCGGCAGTAGTATAAAATTCGTCATCCAGTACAAAGAAGCCGTCTTGTGGAATACACCAAGGCTTTTTGGCACAGGGATGATAGTGACGCATCTGTTCCCAATTAGCATAGTACTGAGAACCGTTGGTTTCGACGATACCAACCTTCATGCCATCAATCGGGGCAAGTCGTGCCGCCACATTCTTGTTCCACTCAACCATTATCGGATTGACGGTGAGATCGGCACAGAAGCATTTCACCTTGCGTGCGGCGGCGGCGGCGGCAATTTTCAAACTCATACTCATAGTTTTGGCAATGGGCTTAAGCGCAACAACCCGGTATCCCTGTTCCATGCGTTCAATTGCGTGTTTTTCCGAGTGAGCGCTTTCATCTGCAGCCACCGGCACCGGCAAATTGCCAACATCGAGGTCGCACTCTTCGGGGAACGGTTCCTCAAGGATAGCAATGTCTGCCAACGCGCCGATTTTTGCCGCTTCATCCAGGAAATTCTCAATACGAGCCAGGGAATCATAACGTCCATTGGCATCAAGATAGTACTTGACCCTGCCATTAACAGTGTGCGGAGTCCGATACTCTTCGACAACGCGATGAATTTCCGTCATTCGCTGTTTGTCCCATTCCAACATCTTGTTGCGGTCACCATTGGCTTCGGGATCCGCGCCGATCTTGATTTTCAGCAATGGACAACCCGCTGCCGCCAACGCGCGAATGTCATCCACGCTACTGCCGTAAGTTATCAACGGCACTGCCGCCAGACGGTCGTGCCTGACTGGCAATGCCGCCTGGTAGCCGGAACCAACAACCTCATCAAAATTGCAAACGCCGCGCTCCCGTGCATACAACTGCCAGGCGGCATTGTCTAAGCCAACCAGCGCGTTTAGGATAAACGTAAGCCGCAGGTGCCCGTTGTTGATATTGCGGGTGTAGTTGAGCATAATTGGCAGCAATTGTTCCAGCAGTTCTTCTGGTCGGTCCCAGGTCAAGCCCTGCGCCTGTTGCACCGCATAGGCGGTAAGTTGAAACATCAGCGCATTGCCGCCAGCCTCCTTCATGAACAAAAAAACATCCTTGTCCGACCACAATACACTTTGCATGCCCAGACCGGTTGCGGTGTTGCCTTCGCGGTCTCGCAGCCGTACCACCACTTGCCAGCCTTCGGTAATCGATCCACCCTTAAAACTGAATTTACTTCTGAATTGTTCTCGTTCGAAATTACAATCACCGCTGATGATTTTCATTTTGATTCCTTTGTTGGTTGCGTGCAACAGCAGTCTTGATGCACTGGGATTATTACGCGTCGACAGCTACCGTATCACTCTTCAGACGCAACGCAAAAATCCAAGTCTCAATCTTGCTTGCAAAAGTTAAATTTTCACCCGGATAGAGTATAGCTAGACCGTGCTCGAAAAGCCTTTCAGGGTTCATGCTCCGCATGTCCTGAAGGCTTTTCCGTTTGGAAAAATCAATTGCCGGGATAGTGCTCTGTAACACTTAAAATTTCGCTTAGATTGCGAAGATTTTGAGGATTTGGCCGTATTCTGAGATGCCGCCGATACCGGGGTATCGAAGGTCATCGAAGAATGCGGAACAAAACTCGAAAGATCGCAACCGCTTTGCGGCAAGTTTCTTATGGATGTATTTTTTCGTTGGAACCGGAGAAGAAGAGGCGCGGAGGCGCAGACGATGACGGAAAACAAAAAAAGATGAACTCCTATGTTGGGATGATCCAAATCGAAATCGGGATCGGGTCTCCAAATCGATCCGGTTTTCGAATGGATGGGCAGCGGATATTGCCTTTAAGAACGCCGATCCCGATCCCGATAGCGATTTCGATTTCGAAGAAAGCAAAATCCCAACAAACGGATGCACTGGACGCTCATTCTTTGCGCCAGTGATCCTAAGCGTTCATGCCTTGAAAGATATTCATATCGCCCATCGGCCTGAACAAAAAAATCCAAACCATAATTTAACTTGTCTAACCCGAAATTTTCAGTATTGCAGAGCACTGGTTGGCGGTTTTTGCCCGATTTTCCCAGACAAGTAGCCGGATTGACGGTGCCGCTTGGCGGTTGCCAAGTACTGATTCATTGACGTAAGTCCATATCTATCAATGGTTAAATAACATTATCGGGAAGGTTTGAGTACCCCTCAAACCTTTTCGAAAAGGTTCTAATTACAACCTGCCGCGAAAGCGATAACCTTGGAATCAATGCCCCAACCATTAATAATTGCCTGA
>JAGYNC010000071.1 GCA_018400135.1 Victivallaceae bacterium | reverse complement strand
CCTTCGGGACGGCCTCCATGCGCCGGAGGCGGGAAGCACACACACCGGGGAAACCAGAGAGGGATAGGGAACGGGGAGACAAGCGGGGAAAAGACCAAATTCCCATCAACCAGCCAAACCCATAAAACAAGGAGATTTACAAGGACAAAAGAAACAGCGGTTCCACGGGTATTTTTAATTGTCGTCAGGGGAATTTTTAATTGTCGTTTGACACCCTCCGTCGTACGGAGTCGCGGCAGGTCGTACCCGCTTCCACTCCTACTCTCTATGCTGTGTTTCGGATATTGTACTTAGAATTTCGGATTCCTCCCCACTTTGTGCCTTTGTGTGAGACAATTCCCCCTTCTAGCCCAGATAATGGCGGGAGCGACGGGACTCGAACCCGCAACATCCACCGTGACAGGGTGGCACTCTAACCAGTTGAGCTACGCCCCCGCTTTGTTAGAACGGAATTTAGAAGATAGCTCCGGGTTTTATTTTTGCAAGTGGAAAAATAAAAAAATTGCAAAAAACTGCGGGTTAAATTGACACACCAATTATTTGCGTTACCAAGTGGATTTTTGTCGTAACACGAATAGATTAAACTGTTCGGTGTGTGTGTATTCCTTATGCTTATTGGATGGAGCAACCGGGAAACCGCGCTGACCTGTTGTAATCCAAATATTAACAAAATGAATAAGAGTAATTTTATGGAGTATGAAGTAGTAATTGGACTGGAAGTACATGTCCAAATAAAAACCCAAAGCAAAATGTTTTGTGCCTGTCCCAATCGCTTTGGCAGCGAACCCAACACGCTGGTTTGTCCGGTTTGCATGGGCTATCCCGGGGTATTGCCAACGCCGAACAAAACCGCCATCATGCGCACCGTTGCCGCCGGCTTGCTTACCGGGTGCGATATTGCTGAATTCAGCAAATTCGATCGCAAGAGCTATTTTTATCCCGATATGCCTAAAAACTACCAGATATCGCAATACGATTTACCGTTCTGCGAACACGGCTCCATTCATATTAATGGCAAGGGCTTTTCGGGAGAGTCTTTGCCAGACAAGACCATCGGCATTACCCGCATTCATCTGGAAGAGGATGTAGCCAAACTCTCCCACTTTGCCAGGTGCAGCGGCGTGGACTACAATCGCGCCGGGGTGCCGTTGATGGAGATTGTCAGCGAACCGGATATGCGTTCACCGGACGAAGCTTATGCCTATCTGACCAAACTCAAACAAATTCTGGAATATGCCGGAATCAGCGACTGCGACATGGAAAAAGCGCAGCTGCGCTGTGATGTTAATGTATCGCTGCGTCCCAAAGGCGAACAAAAACTGGGCGTTAAAATTGAAATTAAGAATCTCAATAGTTTTCGCGCGGTACATCGTTCGCTGGTATATGAAATTCAACGCCAGTCCCGCGAACTGACTGCGGATGTCAAGTTGAAACAGGAAACCCGCGGCTGGAATGACGACCAAGGTGAAACCTACCTGATGCGCAGTAAAGAGTTTGCCCACGACTACCGCTACTTTCCTGATCCCGACCTGATGCCGATTGTCCTTACCAAGGAAGAGATTGCGACCATCAGAACAACTTTACCAGAACTACCGGCGGCAAAGCGCCAGCGCTTCGTACAGGACTATGGCTTGACCAATTACGATGCTGAAGTTTTAACCCAGGAACGCGACATTGCCGAATTCTTTGACCAAGCCGCCACTGCCGGCGGCAGTCCAAAATTACTGGCAAACTGGATTAGTTCAGAGTTATTGCGCGAATTGTCCACTGCTTCCATCTCAATTCGTGAGTGCCGAATTAACCCGCAACAGCTTTCCGAACTGATTAAACTAATCGAAAATGGCACAATCAGCGGCAAAATCGCCAAAGACGTCTTCAGCGAAATGTTTACCTCCGGCAACGATGCCGCAACCGTAGTCCGCGAAAAAGGATTGGAGCAAGTCTCCGATACCAGCGCGGTAATGGCATTCGTGGAACAAGCAATAGCCGCCAACCAGCCTCAGGTGGAACAATATCGAGCAGGCAACGCCAAAGTACTGCAATTTTTTGTCGGACAGGTGATGAAACTGAGTCGGGGCAAAGCCAATCCTCAGATGGTGGTCGAGTTACTGCGCAACGCGCTGGACAATAATTAGTGCCTGAACGAAAAAGGCTTTTTTCGTCGGCACTAATTAAAAGTGCGCCATTCTGGCGCACCAGTTTTCTTGTTTTTTTTTACAAAAAACACTGCCGCGCGATGCAATACGTCCGAATCAGACGAATTTCGCGAAATTCCGGACATAATTCGCCTGTCGTTCAGCAATTCCGGAGTCAAAAGATGAACATTGTTCTTCAACAATTGAGGGATTCCATCGCGGAATTTGGGGTCGAATTCAATCCTGGAGTTTTAGTGGGCATGTGGATGGCCGAAAATAAAAAACCGGGAACGCCGCGAGAAACTTCAACGCGATGTTGCAAGCCAAACACTTACCGGCAAACGACGTGGCTTATTTTAGGCCAGGCACTAATTATGACGGCTCAACTGAAAAAAATTGGTCCAAAGTCCGGTAAAAAATTTCTTTTGAAATGGGCTTTTTAATGTAGCCGTCACAACCCACCTGGAATGATTTTTCACGGTCTTCATTCATGGCATTAGCGGTTTGCGCTATTATTGGCAAATCAGGTCTCTTCTCCTTTATCAGCCTGGTTGCTTCCCACCCGGTAAAATCTGGAAGACGCACATCCATTAGCACCAAAGCGAGATCCGGTAAATGCAAACCCTTGTCAACAGCATCTGTCGCGGTTTCAGCATGAATTACCGTGGCTCCGGTTTTTTCGACTAACGTTTTAAGTAGCATAAAATTAATCTGATCATCCTCAACAATCAACACTTGTTTGTCCGACCAATTATAAGCTAAAATTTTGTCCCGTGAAATACCTGTAGAACGTTCGCTAAACAATGTCCCTCCACTTTCAAACGGTATTGACAAATAAAAACAACTTCCTTTACCTTCCTCAGACTCCACCCTGATGTCGCCTTCCAAAAGTCTGGCATAATTTTTTACAATAGCCAACCCCAAGCCGGTTCCCCGATATTTTTTTGACAAACTTTCGTCTACCTGGCGAAACGGCTCAAAAATTGCATCAAGCTTATCTGCCGGGATGCCGATTCCACTGTCTTTGACAAAAAACTCCAACTCATTATTCTTTTGGATATAACCAAACTCAACACTACCGTGCCGGGTAAACTTCAATGCGTTACTTATGAGATTAGTCAAAATTTGACGCAATCTGTTTTCATCGGAAATAATAACACACTCATCATCACGCAGGGACTTGCGCAGGTCAAAAGTTATCGCGTTGTCAGGTTTGAAGAGCATCGGTTCAAACATACCATATAACTCTTCCATCATTCGGTTAACACAAAATTCACCCTTGACTATTTTGACCTCGCCTGCCTCAATTTTTGAAATATCCAGAATATCATTGATAAGTTGCAGCAAATTATTACCACACTCATTGATGATTTTGGCGTAATCGTTGCGCTGATTTTCAGCGAGGTTTGGTTGTTGCAACAGATCAGCAAAACCGAGAATACCGTTCATCGGCGTTCGAATTTCATGACTCATATTGGCCAGGAAAAGGGTCTTCAACCGATCCGAATGCTCCGCCTTTTCCTTGGCCGTCACCAGCTCGCCCTCAAATTTTTTACGTTGTGAAATATCCTGAATATAAATACAGGCATATTCGTTTGAACCCAGCGCCAAATAGTCAATAGTATATTCAACGTCGTAAGTAGTCCCATTCTTGTTGTGGTGAACGCCTTCGCGCCGCAGCAATTTGTTGCGCTTGAGTATTTTCCAGACATTATCAAACTCCTGCCGGGTGAACTTCTGATCTAAATCCCAAATATTCATCCGTTCGATTTCTTCACGGGAATAATCCATTTTATCGAGAGCAGCGGCATTTGCATAATAACAGGCACCCGCCGGATCACATATAACAATTCCGATACCGGAATTATCAACCGCGAATTTCAGCATTCTGCGCTCGTTCTCCAACTCAATACCTGCGGTTAAGTCGGAAAAGAAGCCAACTACCATTTTGTGTCCGTCAATAACCAGTGCCGAGACATTAATTTCTGTTGGAAACGCGGAGCCGCCTTTTTTCAAGCAGTAAGCATCTCGTACCAGAACACTTTCACCTTCAGACACTTCAAGCCATGACAAATGTTTTTTATAATCTTCATCAGGAAGGATATCTTTAAGAGTCAGAGCCGTGATTTCATCGATTGAATATCCGAGCATGCGACACATGGTGCGGTTGGCGTGTTTAATTTTTTCGGTATCCTTATCAATCAATAAAATGCCTTCACCGGCATTTTCGAAAAGTGCCCGGTAGCGCCGTTCGGAATCATACAACGCCTGTTCCGTACGGCGGGTTTCAGTAATATCCTGTATCGTTCCAAATGATCGCACCGGTTTACCATGAACATTGAAAATATGATGTCCTCGCACATGCACATATTTAATTTCACCGGATTTTAATTTCAAACGGTGTGTTGAGTCAAACGGGCGCTGGTTGGCCTGCGAAGCAACAAACGCTTTTGTGACTTCAGCCAAGTCATCCTGATGAATATACCTCATCGGTGTTTTTTTGGAAGAAGTGGAAACCGCACCCGGCTTGATCTGGAGAATACGGAAAATTTCACGCGACCAATCCCATGAGCCCTGACGGTTATCCAATTCCCAATACCCCATCCGGGCAATATGTTCTGCCTCTTCCAGCCGCTCGGTATATTTTTTGAGACGTCGTTGCGTCCTCACTCTATTGTCAATATTGGCTATAATGCCGGCAACTATAACCGGATTTTTGTCGGCATCCCACTGTACGGTCTGTCCCCGCAGCTGCACCCATACCCATTGGCCGTCCCGATTTCTCATCCTGAATTCGGCGGAAAATGGTTCCCCTTCTTTGACATAACGACGAATTATTGTTTCAGTGCGATTGCGATCTTCAGGGTGCAACAGGTTGGAAAATACGTCGGAAGAGAGAGGAAAGGTTTCTGGTTCATACCCCAACATGGTATAACAAACCGGACTCAATTCTGTGCGGTTTTCGGGAATAATAAAATTGAAAATACCGTCATTTACCGCAGTAATTGCCTGGCGATACTTTTTCTCGCTCGCTTGAAGTGCCACATTACGTTGCTGATTGCGCACCAGTAATAAGCCTACCAGCGAGCCGGCCAATAGTGAAGCAGCCATAAAGCTGATTCGGAAAAACTTCGAATTACGGGGAATATCAAACAAAAGGGAATCACGAAACGATAGCGGTTCGTGAAAAAACATGTACTGCAAATCCTCCTTGAAATAAAACATCTGATAAATGCTGTCAGCAACCCAGAATACCAAGCCGAACAGCAAAGCAAGCAGTACAGTTTTTAAAAATATTGCCCTATTTTCTTTGGACATTTTCATGTTCTTTCGTTATTGATAAATATGATTTATCGATTGCCGCAGACAACCCGACAGGTATACTAAAACCTATTCTTTGAGCAACAGCATGATTAATAACCATCTCATACTTGTTGTGAACCTCACCAATTAAATCGCCCGGCAACGTACCATTGAGAATTTTGGCAACAACTCGCGCGTTGTTTAATCCATAGATTGCCTCGGAACGACTCGCCGATAACATAACTCCGTTACGTACCGCAGTCTCTCCGAGCGTCGTCCAGGTTGGCACCTTATGCTCGAAAAATGGCGCCAAAAGTTCTTTGGCTATTGCTGGCTGATTTATCATATCAGCAGTTATCCACATGGCATCGACGCGTGGCGCCAACTCGCGATAAGCCTTTAATAAATGTTTTTTTGCCAGCGGTTGGGGCACGTCCCGCAACGTAACTTCAACCACATCCAACTCAAAATCTCCCTGATCCGCCACCGTTCTTAAATACGACAATCCACCTCTGTTCTCGTCGGGATTACTCCTGTCATAAACTACGCCCAATCTCTTAAATCCACAAATCAGCTGATATATTCGCACCTGGCGAATAACTATATCCGGCTCATAACCAACATATACGTGCGGCAGCGCCGGAACAAGATCCGCGCGAAGAATTCCCGCTGCAACCGGGTTAGGGGAATTGATCGCCACGACCGGGACATTATGTGCCGAAACCGCCAAGTCCTGTCCCGCCCAGGATCCCATAGCGATAATCAAATCAACTCGTTCCGAACCTCGTAATAATTCAATAGCATGCCGCCGGTTTTCACTACGTTGCTGACGATCCCGGCGCGCGTCCCAATACAATTCACGGGAGAATTCAAGATAATCACTCTCAACACACTCCGAAAGAAATCGCCAAATTTGTTTTGTGTCAATATTTTTCGAAAATTTCGTCCAATCAACCGGCTTAAGCCAGCCCAACTTAGACAACCCGTCGACCAACGCTATAAGTGACCGTGGGTAGAGGTGCCGCGTTCCTCCCTGAATATAACCCAATCGCCATTTTTTGCCATTATTCAGGCATGGCGACAAGCGAGGTACGGTCTCCCCACTAATTTCGCCATAAATAAAAATCAACACACAAACGCCGAGAATCAAAGCGGCGAAAACGAAAAACATTATCAGCCTGTTTCTCATAAATCCTTTCGGAATTTTTTAAACTGCAAAAATAATACAAACATAAAAACTTAACCTTGGGGAAGCATTAATTCAAGTTTCTATGTCCAAAAAAATGTCAGTTCCCTGGAAGTAAGTAATACCGCCTGAATCTTCAGTTCTGGATACAATGAAGAGCAATTTTGCAATTCAGAAGATTTATGATAGATTCAATTGTGTTATCGAGCACTTTGCGCCAATTACTGCAAATTTATTTGTTATAATTTTGATTTCACCGGCGACGGCGTGCAATCGCTCAGTCTTTAGGTGGGGTCGAATTGACCCCGAACCAAAGGAAATTGTGAGGCATTACGACGACGTAGCCTGGAGCGCCGTACGAAACCGTACGAAGTACGGAGAAAGGTGCATAGAATTTTACCGTCGTCTGTCGTACGAACTGGTGTCTTTGTGTGAAAAATCGAAATATTTTACTTTTGTTACTTAATACAGAGCCAAAACTATTATGAGTTTGCTTGATAAAAACGATTTGTATCCGTTAACTTTCAATCCTGTCTATAAAGCCAGGATGTGGGGCGGCAACCAATTGACCACAGTCTTACATCGTGAAGTGCCACAACTCCACTCTCCTGTCGGAGAATCCTGGGAGTTAGTAGACCGTGACGATGAACAAAGTGTGGTTGCCAATGGCTCCCTCAAAGGAGCAACCCTCCGACAGTTAGTGAAAAACTACGGAAAAGCAATGTTTGGCAGCAAATTCTGCGACTCTCGCTTCCCGTTGCTGGTCAAAATTATTGACGCCGGTCAACGTCTGTCTCTCCAGGTACATCCGGACGAACAGGCATGTGATCGCATTGGCGGTAGCGCCGAGCCCAAAACTGAAATGTGGTATGTGATTGCTGCCGAAAAAGGGGCCTCCATCATGGCGGGCATGAACCCTCGTGCGACAAAACAACAGTTACTCAATTCATTAGATTCACCCGACATAGAAAAACATCTGCAAATTTACCCCTCTCAACCCGGTGATGCTTATTTCATTATTTCAGGCACACTCCACGCCATCGGAGCGGGTAATCTTTTGTTGGAAATTCAACAGAATAGCGATACGACTTATCGCGTCAGTGACTGGGGACGTACGGATGCAGATGGCAAACCGCGCGAATTACATCTTGATAATGCCATTGAATCGATTAATTTTACTAATCGCTCCTCTCCGCGCATTCCCGGTGAAGTGGGGAGCGCAATTCATAACCGCAAGTTTCCGATTGTTAACCGTTGTCGTTTTTTTACCGTTGATGATTTGCGATTACGGCAGGGGTGGCAGGACGACACAACTTCCTCGGGAAGTTTTCATCTACTCACCGCCATCAATCAACCGGTACGAATTGGAAGCAACAACCATCCCATTGAGCTACTGCCCGGACGCAGTTGTCTGATACCGGCAAAATTCGGGGTTTATTCGATTATCCCGCTCGATTCAGAAGAGACCGACGTCCTTAAAACTACGCTTTAACTCCCCTTTTTCCGGAGAAGTTGCTATAACCCAAACATTGATTTTTACAGGAAACAGATATGATTCAGTTGAAATGTATTGTCGAATTGGAAAACTTTTTTAAACAATATTATTCTAAATGTATACCACCAGTGGAATGGAGTATCGCCGTAGAAAAATGTCCGCCGGAAATGCCGGGGGAACTGACCGTCAACTGTTTTCGTTTCGCACGCATTTTTGGCGACCGCCCGGAACGCATTGCTGAACTGGCGGAAAGTTTTCTTGCGAAGCATCAGGAAATTAACCAAGTTAGCAGGGTAAAAGCATTTGTTAATTTGGGTCTCCGTTCCGAAACGCTCTACCGTTCAACCGTGGCCGACTTGCCGACACTTTTGGCGACCGCTGAATTGGAGAAAGACAAACGCAAACGTATACTGATTGAATATTCGGCGCCGAACACCAACAAACCACAACACCTCGGGCATGTCCGCAACAATACGCTAGGCATGTCCTTGGCATCACTGTTGCAACGCGTCGGCCACCATGTGATTCGCGTCAATCTCATCAATGATCGCGGCATTCATATCTGCAAGTCAATGCTCGCCTATCAGCGCTACGGGGAAGGTGTGACGCCCGCATCCTCAGGACGCAAAGGCGACCATTTGGTTGGTTATTTCTATGTTCGGTACAATCAGGAACTGAAACGGCAAATAGATGACCTGAAAAAAAACGATCCTACATTAGCAGACAAAGGCGAAGAAGAACTCGCTGATCATACCGAAATTGGTAAGACTGCCCGTGAGATGTTGCGACAATGGGAAAACGGCAACACTGAGGTACGCGAACTATGGCGCGCCATGAATTCCTGGGTAATTGCCGGATTCGAAGAAACCTACGTCCGCATGGGAGTCAAGTTTGATCATACCTACCTGGAGAGCGACACCTATTTACTGGGAAAGGATATTGTTGCCGACGGTCTCGAATGCGGTGTGTTTAAACAGCGTACCGACGGTGCAGTGCTTGTTGACCTTGGAAAACTTGGCAACAAAGTATTATTGCGCGCAGATGGAACTAGCGTCTATATCACTCAGGATATCGGCACAACTCACAAGAAATACAATGACTTTCATCCTGATTCACAAATCTGGGTTGTTGGCGATGAACAGTTGCTGCACTTTAAAATGCTGTTTGAAATATTGAAAAAACTCGGGCATGACTGGTCTGAAAATCTTTATCATCTGGCCTATGGCATGGTCAATCTGCCAACCGGCAAAATGAAGAGCCGCGAAGGTACGGTAGTGGATGCCGATGATCTGTTCGACGAAATGTTCAATCTAGCCCTTACCGCCTGCCGTGAACGATGTGACGACACTGTCTCCGAAACTGAAATCTCCCGCCGTTCCGAAACCATCGGCATGGGCGCGTTAAAGTTCATGCTGCTTAAGTTCAATCCTAAAACCTCCATCATGTTTGACCCGGAAGCGTCGGTCAAATTTGAAGGTGATACCGGACCCTATGTCCAATATGCCTGTGCCCGCATCAATTCAATCGAACGCAAAGCGGAGGAACGCGGATTAGACTTTGCTAAAAGCGCTATTAACTGGGAACTGCTCAGCAGTAAAGAAGAAAAAGCCGTTGCCGTCAGCGCCCTCTTCTATCCGCGCATTCTCCAGGATGCTGCCGAAAAGATGGATTGTTCCGTTCTGGTTGAATATCTGCTGGGATTGGCAAAAACTTTCAACCGCTTTTATCGCGAATGCCCCGTACTCAATGCCGAGAACCGGGAATTACAAACCGCGCGCATGGCCTTGTGTCACGCGGTTCGCGCAATCCTGACGGATGGGCTTGACACCCTAACCATCGGCGTTCCCGATGCCATGTAACTGACTCGAAAAGGTTGGTCATCTTTTGCAACATCGCGTAACACTGTTTTTGCATAAAAAACAAAACCCGGTGCGTCAGAATAGCGCACTGTAAAATTGAGAAACCGGAGTCTTGACGATGCTATCTACAATTGCGATTACCGTTGCCGTGATAATTTCATGTCTTGTGGTTCAATCCGTCATGGTAGCGTTGTGTTTGTTCTGTTTTGTTCGTTTGATCTCGCGGAAAGAAGCTCCGGGACAGGCTGTCTTAAATTTTGTTGTTTTGGCTCTGGTTATGCTCTTGCTGCTGATTGGACATCTGGTGCAAATTACGCTTTGGGGAACAGCATTGGTGTGGCTTGGAGCATTTAACGACTTCGGCACAGCGCTCTACTTTTCCGGAGCCTCTTTTACTTCCATCGGTTATGGAGATGTTGTACTTGAGCCTCAGTGGGATTTGCTAGGCCCGCTTGAGGGTATTACGGGACTGCTCATGGTTGGAGTTTCAACAGCAGTCATGGCCACCGCGATTATGAATATGCTGAAACGATGGTTTGCGCGCGCCATAACCCAAGCGCGAGCCAATCAATCGAAGACAAGCAGTAGTGTTACAGAACATTAGCAAAATGGAGAAAGGATATGGTTTTTAAATTCGATCACAACAATCTGAATGTGGCTAATCTCGAACGCAGCGTGGCATTTTATCGGGACGCGCTGGGACTACAAGAAACCAGACGGCACGAAGCCGACGATGGCAGTTTTATTCTGGTTTTTCTTGGAGACGGTATCACCTCGCACCGGTTGGAAATAACCTGGCTGCGCGATATGGATCGTCCTTACAATTTGGGCGACAACGAATTTCATCTGGCTTTCACCTGCGACGATTTTGCCGCCGCTTACGAACGGCACACTGCCATGAACTGCATTTGTTACGAAAATCCTGATATGGGAATATATTTTATCGCAGACCCTGATGGTTACTGGCTTGAAATTATCCCTGAAAAATAAGTGCCTATTTTTGTAGTGAGTCACAGCGTCTTGCCGTCCCCGCCTTTGCGGGGCAAAATCTCATTTTATCCTGCAAGTCAGGATCGCGTCGCACTTAATTTTTCACGGACTCAGGTGAAAATGTTTTTGTTTCCGGGGTTTGGTTTTGGGACGCGCGTTTTTGACACTTTCGGCAATAGCCTTTGATGACATGACTGTGAGAGATTGGCACAAACGCGCATTTGCTGTAAGCTTGTTGCAAAACTTCTGCCTGCGGGGTATCATCAACAGTGGTTATTCTGCCGCAAACTACGCAAAGCAGG
>JAGYNC010000070.1 GCA_018400135.1 Victivallaceae bacterium | reverse complement strand
GACTGGAAAATGTCCGGGCTGAAATGACCGAAAAAGTCATTGCTTATAACCCATTTCAAAGAAATGTTCTTTGAAATGAACAAAGACCGTGAGAAGAAAAGCCTTCAGGACATGCGGAGCATGAACCCTAAAAGGCTTTTCGAGCACGGTCTAGTTACTGTCATCGGCACTGTTAAGCATGGTCAGTGACTCTTCGGTTCTGGCAAAACGATGCTGCAGCTCCCTGAGGTGTTCACGTGCAGCGTTAATCACATCTTGGGGAGCCTTGCTCAAAAATTTTTCATTGTTCAGCTTAGCTTGTGATCCCTTTATCCAACCCAGCAACTCCTTTTTCTGGCGATTGAGCTTGCGCCGTTCCTCTTTAAGATCAACTAAACCTCGAAGCGGCAGATAGATGGTGCCCGCATTGGCAATCTGAGAAGGAGCCACACCCATAGTAGAAACATCAAAATCATCAAGAGAAATCGTAACTTCTGAAGCATTCAGCAAGACACGCAACGATTCATTTTCGTTGTTGAAAAACGTTGCCATGTCAGCGTTAACCGCCTTAATATAGAAATAAACTTTTTTATTATCAGGAATATTATAATTGGCTTTAAGCGCGCGCCCTGCCCTGACAAGCTGAAATTTAGCCTCAACCTGATCAAGCAAATCCGGCTCAATTTCCATGATAGAGGGGATCGCGATGTCTTTGATCGGTTTTGGATAAGATTCATTCATAATGCTCTGGTCTTCACCCAGGAATCCCATGACATGAGCAAGTTCTTCAGTTACAAACGGCATGAAGGGGTGAAGCAATCGAAGTATCTTGAATAGCACAAAGTCAATAACCAGCAGCGCTTGCACCTTGGCTTCTCCGCCCTGACGCATTCGCACTTTGGAGGCCTCAAGGAACCAATCGCAAAAATTGCTCCACACCAGTTCGTAAATTTCATGCACTGCATAGTGAAAACGAAACTCTTCGAGAGCCGAATTGGTCATGACAATCGCCTCGTTAATCCATGAAATTATCCATTTTTCGTCTGAAGTTAATCGCGCTATATCTATACCAGCAAGATCGCGAAAGCCCTCGCTGACACCACCCTGCAGTTTGCGATAACGACAGGCATTCCACAGCTTGTTGGCAAAATTACGACCCAATTCGCATTTGTCGTTGCTGTAGCGGATATCCATCCCTACCGGAGCGATATAGATAATCGAGAAACGCAAAGCATCGGCACCATAGGTATCTATCACGTCGATCGGATCGGGAGAGTTACCGAGCGATTTACTGAGTTTGCGTCCTTGTTCATCCCGAATAATGCTGGTAAAATAGACATTTCTGAAAGGAATTTCGCCGGTAAATTCGCATCCTGCCATAATCATCCGGGCAACCCAGAAGAAAATAATATCCGGACCGGTAACCAAATCACTGGTTGGGTAAAAATACTTGAACTCAGGGGTTTGTTCCGGCCAGCCCATAACGGAAAACGGCCATAACCAGGAGCTGAACCAGGTATCTAATACATCTTCGTCCCGGCGCCACGGTCCTGGGGAATTCGGTTCTGCAATACCAACATAAACTTCACCAGTAATGTCGTTATACCAGGCGGGGATACGGTGTCCCCACCAAATTTGGCGGCTGATACACCAATCCTGAATATTCTCCATCCAGTAAAAATAGGTTTTAGCCCAACGATCCGGGTAAAATTTGACCGAACTGTTACGAACGGCTTCTATCGCCGGCTTTGCCAGTTCTTTCATATTGCAAAACCATTGAGAACTAACCATAGTTTCAATTGGCACGTTGCCGCGTTCGGAAAACCCCACGGCATGCTTAATTTTTTCGATTTTGACTATCAAACCGAGTTCTTCAAGTTTCTCGACCACTTTTTCACGTGCGGCAACACGATCGAGTCCGGCAAACTCCCGACCGGCCTTGGCGTTAAGCGAAGCATCAGGATTCATGATATCTATCAGTTCAAGATTATGCCGTTGCCCAACTTCAAAGTCATTGGGATCGTGAGCGGGCGTAATCTTTACGCAACCGGTACCCTTTTCTGGATCGGCATGCACGTCAGCGATAATGGGAATTTTCCGGTCAGTTAAGGGGAGATCAACGGTTTTACCTACCATGTGACGGTAACGCTCATCATCAGGATGGACCGCCACAGCGGTGTCGCCCAGCATCGTTTCAGGGCGGGTAGTGGCAATAACCAAACTTCCTGAACCGTCAGATAACGGATATTTATAATGGTAGAATTTACCATCTATTTCCCGGTAAACTACCTCTTCGTCTGAAAGCGCGGTACGGGCTGCGGGACACCAGTTGATCATGCGCTGGCCGCGGTAGATATAACCTTTATGGTAGAGGTCCACAAAGACTTTGCGCACTGCGTTGCTCAATCCTTCGTCCATGGTAAATCTGGTACGTTCCCAGTCGCAAGCAGAACCGATTCGCCGCAGTTGACGAATAATTGTACCGCCATATTGTTCGCGCCACTCGTGAACACGGCGAATAAACTCTTCACGGCCAAGCTCTTCGCGTCCAACTTGTTCAGTCTCACGGAGGTGTTTTTCAACCCGACTTTCAGTGGCGATGCCGGCATGGTCAGTACCAGGAAACCAGCATGCCTCATATCCCTGCATCCTGCGCCAGCGAATCAAAATATCCTGCAGCGTGTTGTTCAGCACGTGTCCCATCGTTAATATCCCGGTAATATTGGGCGGTGGGATAACGATTGAATACGGTTGTTTTTCCGAATTCTGATTTCCGTGAAAATAGCCGCGATCAACCCACGTTTGATACCATTTATCTTCAACTGCCGTTGGCTCATAGGCCTTAGGCATTATCTCTTGTTTATGCATTACTGCAAACCTCAAATGAATTAGTTTTTGGAATAAATAACAAAAAATTGTCAGCGCTTCTCTTCATCTTTTCAGCATGGCCGGTGCTCAGCGTCCAAGCCATGACGGGGCAACGGAATGACACGAAAGGTTATTGTTGTAAAAAAACGATTCACCTTCTCTCAAGCTGATAAATGAACTATCTTTGCCATCTGGGTTACCATTTCTGAGAATAGTTTTTCCACCGGCGATAACCAGTTCCACTTGCGCCGAATCGGCATCGACCACCACGATATCTGCGTCCGCGCCCACCGCAATAAAACCTTTATTGTTCAAGCCCAACAATCGCGCCGGATTAAGCGACGCCTTGCGCGCTAGTTCCGGCAGACTCAAGGCCCCGAATTTCACCAGACACAATCCCTGTCGGAGCGTGACGTTCCTAGGCATTTCGCCGCCGTCGGTGGCAAGCGCGTCGATCACGAATTTACCGTTGTCACGTTTTGCCAGCGCTAACGGAATCGCCGCGACCGGGGAATTGACGTTGAAGCTGATTCTCACTTCGCTTCCGGCCTCGCGATAGAGTTTCAAGCCGACTTCCGGTTCAACGAGAACCACCTCGCGACGCATCGCGTCGTGGTAATTAACCCTGCCCCAGCCCTCACTGATGGCGGCAAGCATTCCCGCCTCGTCGTTTGAATAACCACCCTGTAGAAGACAGCGACTGGCAACCTTGCTTGAAGGCCGGCCGTTTACAAGATTGCCGTTGCAACCGTTTAACAGCGCCAGGTATGATTCCGAACAACACGCAGGCGCTGCCAGCAGAGCGTCAAGCGCGCGCTTGGCCTCTATAAGTGGATGTTCCTGAAGACCGCGACAATATGAGTTAATATGGGCGAGGTGTACCGGAAACTTTCCAGCAAGACGAATGAGTTCTTCAAACCCGCGAATATCGCCGGGCGTTTCCACGCTTCCGGCATGAACCGCAATCCAGCAACGCCGCTCGTGCGCCAGTTCGATCGCGGCGGCGGTCGCTTTGCGTGTGAGAGGGTAATGCCCCCCCAGTACCTTCACGCCGAGTGCCCCGTTTTTCAGTGCGAAATCGATAGCGTCCCGCAATTCCCGGGAAGAAGGATTCGCCCCGCTCAAAGTATCACCGGGAATCAGTGGATAAAGAAAACCCAAATTCAATCCTGCCCCCGCCTGCCTGGCACCGGCGATGATCTTATCCGGCCTGCCCATCATGTCCAGCGCGGTGGTGACCCCGGTACGAACCAACATGAAACGCCCGTCCGGCACCTTCGCCACATGTACATGCATATCCACCAGCCCGGGCATAACCAACTTGTTTGAAACATCGTAAACGATATCGCCGGGCTTTTCGGGCAGTATATCCGCAACATCCAGGACATAGCCATTTTCGATGCGGAGATCACCATTACGAGTCAGCATTAACAGCGGATCAACAATAACGCCACCGCGCAGTAATATGGAAGTACTCATGGTATTTTCGCCGGTGGAATCTACAAATTTTTCATTTTAGGCTCAAGATAATCGATACAACCATTAAGAGTAGCCAGTTTAGGGTATTCATCTTCAGGAATCTGGATTTTGTATTGTTTTCGTATTTCCATGACAATATCCAGGAAATCCATCGAATCAAGTTCCAATTGATCCCGTAATTTTCCGTCGGGGTCAATCTCTGAACAATCGCCTTCCGGCAGGATTGAATTGATAATCTCAGTTATAGCATGGTTCACTTCATCTCTGGTCATAGCTGGCTCCCTTTGAGTTGCCTGACGCCGTGACGGCATATATTAAAATTTAACACAATCACAAAAAGTGAATATAAACCACTTTCATTTTTTTTCAATTTTAATTTTTCTTTTCAGATATTACCTGACAGAGGTTGAAAGTTGCATGATATCATCTATCTTTTTTTCGGCTTAAACATTTTATACTCTGGTTAACTTTTCAACTGGATAGAGTATGGTTACCTCCCAAATAGTAGAAAGGTTTATTTTCTTATTTAACAGCTAACCAGCTAACCTATAAAGCGTAAAAAAAAATGTGCGGAATTATCGGTTACACAGGAAATCGCGAGCTCATCAATATTTTGACTGATGGGCTGAAACGTTTGGAATATCGCGGCTACGATTCGGCCGGCCTGGCCGTTGTCAACAATCAACAATTGCAGGTATTCAAAACCAAAGGAAAAGTCAAGGCGCTGGAAGAACGGCTTCACGATCATTTACAATTATTGTCAACAGCTTCGGTCGGTATCGCCCATACGCGCTGGGCAACACATGGTGAACCCAACGAGGCCAACGCTCATCCTCATCTGGATAATGCCGGTCACTTCGCTGTGGTGCACAATGGCATCATTGACAATTTTGCCGAACTGCGCAATCGCCTGCTGGATCAAGGTTGTCGTTTTGCTTCCGAAACAGACAGTGAAGTATTGGCACATCTGGTAGCACAATACTATGACGGCAATCTACTTGAAGCGGTAGCATCCGCTTTGAAACAGGTTAAAGGAACATTCGGCATAGCTGTTATTGCCCGAGACCTCCCACAAACCATTGTTACCGCCCGACGCGGCAGCCCGATTGTCATCGGGGTCGGCGCCGGTGAAACACTTATTGCTTCCGATGTAACTGCATTGGCCGCTCATACCGATCGGGTAATTTATCTGAATGATGACGATATCGCTCTGGTTACACCGGAAACTATTGATATCAGGAGTCTGGAAAATGTACCAGTCTCTCGCGAAATCGCCGCGCTTGACTGGGATATTTCAGCTGCCGAAAAAAACGGTTACGATCATTTTATGCTCAAAGAGATTTTTGAACAACCACAGGCAGTATCAAATACCATACGAGGTAGACTGGATTTCCGCACTGCCACAGCAGCGCTTTCCGGACTGAATCTTACTCCTCGCGAGTTGGCTATGATAAACCGGATCGTCATTGCCGCGTGCGGCACCAGTATGCATGCCGGCATGGTGGGAGAATACTATTTTGAAGATATTGTCGGCATTTCGACCGAAGTCGAGCAAGCCGCGGAGTTTCGTTACCGCAACCCGATTATTGAGCCCCACACTCTGGTGTTGGCAATAAGTCAATCCGGCGAGACTGCCGACACGCTGGCAGCGGTACGCGAAGGGCTGAATAAAGGTGCAGTAGTAGCCGCAATCTGCAACGTTGTGGGTGCCACCATTCCCCGCGAGTCAAATCGCGGCATTTATTTGCACGCCGGACCGGAAATCGGCGTAGCTTCCACCAAGGCGTTCACCTGTCAGGTGACGGCTCTATTACTCACGGCATTGCTATTCGGTCGCAATCGGCGTTTGAGTCAGACTGCCGGACTTGAGCTGATCGAGGAAATTCAACAAATTCCAACATTAATTCAGCAGGTTCTTGACCACGCTGACAAAATCGAAATCATAGCGAAAAAGTATGCCGACGCGAAAGATTGCTTTTTCATCGGACGCGGCAATCTCTACCCCGCGGCGCTTGAAGGTGCACTGAAACTCAAGGAAATCAGTTACATTCACGCTGAGGGTTATCATGCCGCAGAACTCAAACACGGCCCCATTGCACTGCTGGATAAAGGAGTTCCGGTAATTGCCCTGGCCAATGATGTTCCGGGCAAGGAAAAAATTCTCAGTAACATTCAGGAATGCCTTGCTCGTAAATCACCGGTTATTGCGACAGCCACCAACAACGATACTTCAGTCAGTCATCTGGTACATGATGTTATCACTATTCCGTCCTGCTCCGCCTTTGTCGCGCCCATCCCGACGGTAGTCGCGTTGCAGCTATTCTCCTACTATGTTGCAAAAGAACGCGGCTGCGAAATTGATCAGCCGCGTAATCTGGCAAAAAGCGTCACGGTTGAATAAACCGTTTAGAATACTGAGACTAAACCATGAAATTTATTTACAATTTGTTGTTTCCTGTGGTGTTCCTGTTTTTCCTCCCGGGACTAATCTATAAATTGGTTCGCCGTCCCGGATATAAACAAAATTTTGCTGAACGTTTCGGCATTTTTTCAAAAGCCAAAAAACAGCGCCTGGCCGACGCCCGGGGGGCAGTTTGGGTACACGCGGTAAGCGTGGGCGAAACTATGGTTGCGCTATCACTGATTCGCCAATGGCGCGCAACTAACCCCGAACGCAGATTTGTTCTTTCCACCACTACAACAACTGGTCAGGCATTGGCCCGGGAACACGCGCCTGGAGATGTAGTTGTTATCTACTGTCCTCTTGATTTTTTTCTTTTTGTAAGGAAACTGCTGCGACTGTTGCGCCCAGCTATGCTGATCATCTTTGAAACCGAAATTTGGC
This sequence comes from Victivallaceae bacterium, assembly GCA_018400135.1. Classification (GTDB taxonomy): domain Bacteria; phylum Verrucomicrobiota; class Lentisphaeria; order Victivallales; family Victivallaceae; genus M55B135. The sequence goes on along the minus strand of JAGYNC010000070.1, from coordinate 4,114 downwards.
CGAATATGATTTATGAATCTGTTGCCGCTGATATTCCGGTAACACTGGTAAACGCCAGAATGTCCGACCACTCTTCCCGAGGCTATTATCGCTTCAGAAGGGTTTTTCGCCCACTCTTGGAAAAATTTGCTGTTATCTGCGTCCAGAGCGAAGTTGATCGGCATCGTTTTGCGTCTGTCTCACCTTTAGCTAACTTATGGGTTTTTGGCAATATGAAATTTGATCAACACCTGCCGGATAATCTTATACCACTTGACCTGTCCGGTTATTTTGGCGAAGAAAAACAACCAATAATGTTGGCTGCCAGCACTCATCCCGGAGAAGAAGAGTTGATTGCCGCTGCATGGCTACAGCTGAAAAATGAATTTCCCGATTTACGCCTCATCATTGTCCCGAGACACGCTGAACGCGGCACAGAAATAATGCATATTTTAAAGAAACTGAATATTCCCGTCAGACGCCGAAGCAACGATCCCGGAAAAGGCGGCGAACCCGTCTCATGTCTATTGGCGGATACAACTGGCGAAATGTTGCAATTCATGCAAGTTGCCGATGTTGTCATCATGGGTAAAAGTCTCGCTGGACAGAACGAAGGACACAATCTGATTGAACCGGCCCTGCTGGGAAAACCAATTGTTACCGGAAGCGTACTTAAAAACTTCCGTTTCATTTTTAATATTCTTAAAGAACAGGAAGCACTGGTTGTCGTTGAACAGGACAAACAGCTTAAAAAGGCTTTGAGTGACTTATTCCGCGATGAATCATGCCGTCAAACTCTCGGCAAAAAGGCGAAACAAGCCATCAACGTCCACACCGGCGCTACCGAAAAAACGATAAATCTACTGGAGGAAATGCTGTGAAAATCATTACTCAAATGGCTCGTGCTCAAGCGGGAGAAATAACTCCACAAATTGCGGCAGTCGCCGCTTCGGAGCAAATCAATCCTGAAAAACTTCGCCTCGCCGTCGCCACAGGCACCGCGATAGTTCCGGCCAATATTAATCATTCCAGCCTTGAACCAATCGGCATCGGCAGAATACTGAGAACAAAAATCAATGCCAATATCGGCAATTCATCGCTGTCAAGTTGTCCTAAACAGGAACTGGAAAAACTGCATACTGCCCTCAAATATGGCGCTGACACAGTTATGGATCTCAGCACTGGCGCAAATATTATCAGTATTCGGCGTACCATCATTGACAACAGCCCCGCGCCAATCGGCACTGTTCCCATCTATGAAGTGCTCAGTCGGGTAGAAAATTCGGAACAACTTTCAGACGCGCTGATTTTGGATGTCATCCGCGAACAGGCCAAACAAGGTGTTGATTATATGACTATTCATGCCGGCCTGCTGATGGCCCATTTGCCCGAGGCAAAGAAAAGACTACTGCGTATCGTCAGCCGCGGCGGTTCCATCATCGCCAAGTGGATGCAGGCTAATCAACGTGAGAATCTTTTCTACACCAACTTCGATGCTATTCTGGAAATTTGTCGGCAGTATGACGTTACTCTGTCTTTGGGTGACGGCCTCCGTCCCGGCTGTCTGGCGGACGCCAGCGATGAGGCGCAATTTGCTGAGCTCGCGGTACTGGGCCAACTGGTTCAACGTTGTCACAAGGCACAAGTGCAGGTGATGGTTGAAGGCCCCGGTCATATTCCTCTTGACGAAATTAAAATGAACATGGAAAAAGAACAGGAACTGTGCGCTGATGCTCCATTCTATATTCTTGGGCCGATAGTGACCGATTGCGCTCCCGGTTATGACCATATCACCAGCGCTATCGGTGCCGCACTGGGAGCATTTCATGGAGCTTCCATGCTTTGTTATGTTACCCCCAAAGAACACTTGGGGCTGCCAAACGCTGAAGACGTAAGAAACGGAGTTATCGCTTATAAAATCGCGGCTCATGCAGCGGATATCGGCCTGAAACGCCCGGGAGCAAGAGAACGTGACAATGCCATCAGCCAAGCTCGTGCCGCATTTGATTGGGAAAAACAATTCTCCCTGGCATTGGATCCCGATCGCGCCAGGGCAATGCGCCAGGAAGCGCTGTCGGAACGCGCCGAAGCAACGGCGGATTCTTCCACCAGCGATAAATACTGCACAATGTGCGGGCCGGATTTCTGTTCAATGCGCATTAGCAGCGAACTTTAAGCGCATTAAGAATTACGGGTTGTGGCAGGATAGATCAGCCCATCGGCCATTAGAACATTTTCGGAAAGGTTTGAGAGGTACTCAAACCTTTCCGAAAATATTATTTATTAACTGATAAGTATTGACTTGCGTCAATAATCGGATAGTTAATGTTCACTCCAAAAAAAAATCCTGACAGCGTAACCATTCTGGGACGTGGATTAAGCGGCAATGCTGCTGCCCGGCTGGCGGCATTGTCAGGCATAAAACACCAGCAATACACCGATGCCGATAATACTATCCTACCGCCCTGCCCCGGACCAATTGTTGTCAGTCCCGGCATACCTCCTGATTCAGCATTGTATCGAGCGGCGCAGAGTTCAGGAGCGCCAATGCTGAGCGAACTTGAATTTGCCTTTCGGTTATGGCAACGCGCAACGCCGCAATCCAGGCAACTGGCAGCCATTACCGGCACCAACGGCAAAACCACGACAGTCGAACTAACCGGACATCTCCTTCGTTCTGTCGGAATAAACGCAATTGAAGCCGGAAACACCGGACTGCCGTTCAGCGATGTTGTTGCGGATATTATTGCCGGGAAACGTCCAAACTCGTTGATTCCGGTACTTGAAGTTAGCTCATTCCAACTTGAACTTGCTGACAACTTTGCCCCGACAGCCGCGGTGATACTGAATATTGCCTCCGACCACATCAATCGCTATAACGGTGGACTTGCCGCTTACGCGGCCGCCAAACTAAAAATATTCGCGCATACCCCTGCCGGGAATCGGATAATTGGCGCAACCATGTCATCATCAGATTTTAACACTGCAACGGCCCCCGCGCGCTTCTCATGCGTGAACGACATGATTTGTTTTGACGGACGCAAGGTGTTCAACTATCAAAAAACATCTTTACCCGGACCACATAATCTGGAGAATTTGCTGGCGGCACTGGAAGTTACTTCGCGTTTTATTCCGCATGAACAAGTTTTTTCTGAGAAACTGCGCCTTGCCGCATGTTCATTTCACCCCGGCGCGCATCGACTGGAAGTGCTGCCGAAACGCGGAGGCGTTGCCTGCGTTAACGATTCCAAATCCACCAATCCGGCATCAGTGGTGGCAGCACTGACAACGGTTAAACCCAAAAACCCGAAAGGAATTTGTCTTATTCTGGGAGGTCTGGATAAAAATATGGATTTTTCGCCGCTGCTGGATTGCCTGGACAAAGTAAAGAAAATATTCATCACTGGTGCCTGTCGTGATAAACTGCTCGCGCTGCTGCAACCTTACGTTGCGTGTGAAGCTATCACCAATTTCGATAACTGTGTTGGTGCCGCCATTAACCACGCGGTTCCAGGCGACATGCTGCTCCTCTCCCCCGGCTGCGCCAGTTGGGACACCTTTACCGATTACCGCCAGCGCGGTGATCGCTTTCGACAACTTGTTGCCGAATAACTCGAAAAGCCTTTTAGGGTTCTTGCTCTGCATGCCGCAAAGCGGTTGCGATATTACTTGTTGTATGCTGGGTGTTGAAGTTTCCTGCGGTGAAGAATATATACCGGCCAGAGGCCGGTGGAGGGACGGTCTCCGTGCCGTCCCAATACCAAATAAGACATAAATCCGAAGCTCGAAATCCGAAACAAATTCGAAACTCTAAAAATCGAATGTTTTAAACGTACCGGCCAGAGGCCGGTGGAGGGACGGCCTCCGTGCCGTCCTAAAAAGTAGTGCCAGATTTAGCCTCAAACCAGCACAGACGGAGGTCAGTTCGGGAACAACACGGCATCATAAGGGAGAGTCGCAGGCGGGGAACCTACTCCGTGTTCTTGGTGCCAAGAAGATGGTTTTCCCAACAAGCAGCCGGTTCGACGGCAACAACTGTCGGCATCCAAGTTTTCAATTATCGACGCAAGTCGATATCTATCAATGGTTAAATAACATTTTCGAAAAGGTTTGAGTAGCTCTCAAACCTTTTCGA
>JAGYNC010000007.1 GCA_018400135.1 Victivallaceae bacterium | reverse complement strand
AACAACGTTTCCAGCTTTCACCATTATGATTGCTGGAGTTGGAAATATGCCCTTTGGCGCGAAAAAATCAATGTTGATTCGCATTTTTTCTCTATGCCCGGTAGCTGGATGCAATAATCGGTGATAGATTTAACGTAATGCTTCACTCTTTCCTTTGGGACGGGGTCAATACTACAGAGCACTAATCGTTCCTCCTCGGGTGTCGTATCCTCAACCCCACCCAAAGAGTGAGGGGGGGTTACGATTTAACGGGACAACGCGACGGGAATGGGAAATTAAGAATGCAAAAGGCAAAATTAAGAATGAGGGTATCTTCTCATGTTGTATGGTGGAGTTTTGAGAAGTGGGGGGCTACATTTGGGCGGTAGCGCTAAAATTGTCTATTCTGTAAAAAAGGTAATGCATGGAATTAGAAACAAGTTATGATGTCGTAGTCGTTGGTGGTGGTCTTGGCGGTCTTACCGCGGCGAATATTCTGGGACGTAACGGTTATCGCGTGTTGCTGGTTGAACAGCACTTTCAGCTGGGCGGGCTGGCAACTTATTTCCGCCGTGGCCGTCATATCTTTGATGTGGCGTTGCATGGGTTTCCGGTCGGTATGAAAAAAACGCTGCGCAAATACTGGTCGCCGGAATTGGCGGGACATATTGTTCAAGTCAAGAGTGTGCGTTATGATAATCCGCAATTCTCTTTGGAAACCGATTTTACCGAAGTTGATTTTACCAATAAACTGATCTCTTATTTTGGTATTGACAGCGAAACGGTTAAGGCGTTTTACAGTGAACTTGCCGGCATGAATTTTTACGACCTCAATACCATGACCAACCGGGAATTGTTTGAAAAATATTTTCCGGGGCGAAATGACGTGGTACGCCTTCTCATGGAACCGATTACCTATGCCAACGGTTCTACCCTGGACGAGCCGGCCATAACCTATGGCATTGTCTTTTCCAATTTTATGAGCAAGGGTGTTTATACTTTTCAAGGCGGCACCGACCTGATGCTGAAGATGATGAAAACCATCCTTAACAACAATGGAGTTCAGATTAGTCTGCGGTCGAAGCTGGAAAAGATTACTTTGGACAGCAATAAACGCGTCAGTGGGGTGGTGATTAACGGCCAACCGGTCAAATGCCGGTCGGTTATGTCAAACGGCAACTTGCTCAATACTGTTTACGATTACATTGGACGGGATTGTTTTTCCCCGGAGTTTATCGAGAAAGTGGAAACAGTGCGACTCAACAATAGCAGTTGCCAGGTTTATCTCGGATTAAAGCAAGGGGAGAAGATTGATTATATCGGTGATCTATTGTTCTCTTCCAGCTGGCCGGAATTTGATCCGGCACGATTGATCAGTTCTGAAGTGACCAGTCGGACTTATTCTATCTACTATCCGGAAATTCGGCCCGACAATAATGACTACACAGTAGTGGCATCCATGAACGCGACATATCATGATTGGGTGGGGCTGAGCGCGTCACAATACGAAGACAGAAAAAAATCTCTGATTGAGGATACGCTGGATGCGTTGGACAAATATATTCCGGGTATCCGCGATAAAATTGACTATGCTGAAGCCGCGACCCCGATTACTTTCAAGCGCTATACCTTGCACGGTGAAGGCTCCTCGTTCGGCACTAAATTTGAAGGACTTGAGGTTAGTATGCAATTATCGGAACAAGTTCCCGGGGTATTTCATGCCGGTTCGGTTGGTATTATCATGTCCGGTTGGCTCGGCGCTGCCAATTATGGCGTAATCGCCGCCAACCAGCTTGATAAATACCTGTCATTTGATATTGCCGACGCAAAATGAGTTGTTTCTTGGCCCAGCAGATGATTGAGCGCCTGGTGACGTGATCAAATCCAAATCGGGATCAGGTCTCCAAATCGATCCGGTGTCCGAATGGATGGGCAGCGGATATTGCCTTTAAGAACGTCGATTTCGTATTTCCGGCTCGAAACCTTTCCGAGCACGGTCTAATTATTGACAAAAATGCAATATGGGTTTGCAGAAATGATAATTTGGCCTATTCGTATTGCAGTGCGGGAGCGCATCCGCTTTGTCGGCTTGAACTTGTGCACTTAATATCAGCATTACGAACCGCGCCGTTGGCTGGTCGACGTGATGGTGTTATACTCTATAAGCAATTTTCGCGGCCGGATAAAAAAAGGCTGAACGCGCGATAAATTTTGGGATAAAATTATGGGTATTGAAAAATATAGAGCCAAGATAGAGCGTATTGACCGCGAAATCATCAGCTTAATCAATGAACGTTATTCGCAGGTTAAAAACATTGGCCGTTGGAAGAGAGACAACGGCGCTGCCATTTATGTGCCGGAACGGGAAAAAGCTCTTTTGGAAAAGCTTGACAATTACAATAACGGGCCGATGTTACCGCAAACGCTGCGTGCCATTTATCGGGAAATTATGTCCGGAGCGTTGAAGTTGGAGCATCCGTTGCGAATAAGTTTTCTTGGGCCGGAAGGTACGTTTTCACATCAGGCAGCGCTGGCCAGATTCGGACGCAGTGTAGATTATCATTCTACCGGCAGTATTGCCGGTGTTTTCAGAGATATTGAGACTGGTTGCGCCGATTATGGTTGTGTGCCGATCGAGAATTCCACTGAAGGGGCGGTTAATTATACCCTGGATACATTGATTACTGCCAATGTCCTGATTTGCGCTGAGATAAATCTTCCCATCCACCACAACCTGGTTGGGCGCGGGCCGTCGGAAAAAGTCAAGCGAGTGTATAGTCATCCTCAGGTTTTCGGGCAGTGTCGTCGATATTTGCAGGAGCGGATGTCCGGGATTGAGCAGGTGGAAACCAGCAGTACGATTAAGGCCACGGAGTGTGCCGCGCATGAACCTGATGCTGCGGCGATTGCTGCCGCGATCGCCGCCGAAATCTATCAGCTTAATGTTATTGACGAACATATTGAGGATTTCAGCAATAACACGACTCGATTTTTTATACTCGGTAAACAGAAAACCATTCCTACCGGAGATGACAAAACTTCGTTATGTTTTGCCATCAAAGATAAGACCGGTGCCCTTTATGACTGCCTGAAACCGTTGAAAGATGCCGGCATAACTATGACCATGATTGAAAGCAGACCGCTAAAGAGCGCAAACTGGGAGTATTGTTTTTATATTGACATTCTGGGTCATGGTGATGATGAGAACGTTAAAAGCGCGCTGGCGCAACTTAATCATCAATGTACGTTTCTGAAAATATTTGGAAGTTATCCCCGCAACCCTAACTGTGACTGAAGCAGTTTTGGAGGATTGAACAATGGCGAAAATATTGATTGCAGATGACAGTTTGATTGCACGCAAATCTTATGAAAGCATGCTTTCCGGCATGGGGCATGAAGTAGTTTTGAGTGTTGACGGGCGGGATGCGATAGAGAAATTTTCGTTGGAGCGTCCGGAACTGCTGATTCTTGACGTAGATATGCCGGAAGTTGACGGAATTGCCGCTTGTCGGGAAATTCGTCGCGATCCCAACGGTTTACTTACTCCGATAATTATTGTGTCCGCGTTGGATAACGAAAACGATATTTTTCGCGGCCTGGATGCCGGAGCTAACGATTATTTAATTAAGCCGGTTAAAGAAGCACACCTTCTGACAAAACTCAAAAATTTCCTGGGTATAGCATCTCTGCATAAACACGATTTTGAGCTTTTAAAATCAGCGACGGTTTTTGCCGGAAGGTATAAAATTGAAAAATTACTGGGTCTTGGTGTTCATGCTTCTGTATTCCTGGCCAGCGATCAGGTGAAAAACAATCGTCAGGTTGCTCTTAAATTACTGAGGAAAAATTTTGCGTCTGAGGATATTACCCGTCTGTTACTTGATGGAGCGCGGCGTTTGGCTGAGATTGATTCTCCCCATATAGTTAAAGTTTTGGACACAGGTCAGTTGACTGATCGGGTTTACGTTGTTATGGAGTTGATGTCCGGCGGCAGTTTAGAAAATATTTTGAAAAGTAAACTTTTAAGTGAATTTGAAGCTACGTTGTTGGGGTATGATCTCTCCTGCGCCCTCAAGGCTCTGGAAGATAAAAGGATTGTTCATTTGGATGTCAAGCCCGGCAACATTTTGTATGGCGAGAATTATAAACTGGCGGATTTCGGCGTGATTACTCCACGAAACAGTGGTGCTTTGCCGCAGAGCGGAGAAATTTGGGGAACGGTTGCCTACGTTTCTCCTGAGTATTTGACTGGCGGAGAGTTGACCATAAAAAGTGATGTTTACAGCCTGGGAATAACTCTTTATCGGGCAGTAACCGGGGATAATCCGTTTGACTCTGATCGACCTTCGGTAAGTATGTTCAGGCAGATGAATCTTACTCCTCCTCCGGTGACGCAGTTTGACCCGAGTATTTCCAAATATTTTTCCAACACGGTTCAGGGCATGCTGGACAAAGATCCTGAGTCGCGACCGGAACCCGGCGAATTAATGGAAGTTTTTGCTGGGCTTGATGAATATTTGAGGTATTCGCAGGCAAAACAATCGGTTGGTGGAAATGATGCGGTCATGGCGTATTCTCCAGAGGAGACGCATGACCCGTTGCGAACAACAGAGATAATCATTGCTGCAGAAAGCAATCAATTGAAGAAAAAAATTGTCAGAGCCAAGCGCCATCTTGACCGCTTGGGCGCGGTGAAGCGTTTCAGGAACAGGCATGAGCGGCTTGATTTCTTCAGGCAGTTTTGGGATTTGAATCGTTATGTTAAGATTAAAATTATTCTGGCGTTGATTTTGATTTTGTTGGTTACCGGTGGGTTGGGTGCCGTTATCTACCGTATATTACAAACTGCATCCTCCGTTTCGATGTCGCAAAGCTCCTCATCGCGTACTTTTCAGAGCGATAGTAAATCGACCAACAGATTCGACAGTTATGGTTCGGGAGGATCCTCCACGCCGAGAAGAAGGCCCTGACATATGAAGTTAAATTTGACTTCAAAACTATTAGTGATTGCGGTTGCGGTATTTGTTATACCGGCGTTGCTTGTTGTCGGGTTCTATCTTGTTGCAGCTTCCGGATCTGCGACTGAGCTGAATGCCGGGTGGCTGAAACTTAGTTTTCTGGGAATTATTGGTGTCTGGTTCTTGATTGTTGTTATTGCGTTGGGGATGTTTTCACGCTCAGTTTCACGACGCTTGGAACTCCTTGCACGGATGGTGGACGCTATTTCCTCTGGCAAACGCAACGTTGTGGTGCCGGTTTTCAAAGGAAGCGACGAGATATCAATTTTGTCAAAATCGTTGAATGTCATGTGTGGCAAATTTGAGAGATATCGTCGCGAACTCGAAGAAATGAATAATTCTCTGGAAGAGCGAGTAGATAAACGCAATGCTGATCTGAGGCGGTTAAATGATAAATTATCCAAGTATGCCAAAGGGGCTGAAAGTCAGGCGCATCGCATAAGGCAGGCAGATGCCTATAAAACTCAGTTTATTGCCAATATGAGTCATGATCTTCGTACTCCGCTCAATGGCATTCTCGGAATGGCGGATATCATCAAAAAAACCACTCTTACTACTCAACAAAAGGAATATCTCAACGATATTATCTCTTCGGGCGAATTGCTGGCGGCGATTATCAACGACATCCTCGATTTATCCAAAATGGAGGCTGGGCGGTTGAATTTGGAAAAACGGGCATTTGATATGAAAAAAGCAATCGAAGATGTTTCTCGCGTTGTCGCCGCTCAGGCAAAACAAAAAAATCTGTTTTTCTATTATGATTATCCTGAAGATGTGCTGCGTTATGTCTCTGGTGATCCTGTACGCATTTCTCAAATCCTCATGAATCTCTTGAGTAATGCGATAAAGTTTACTGATGTTGGCGGTGTTAAGTTGGAAGTGGCAGGAGGCTTCCCCAAAAATGAAACAAGTGTTTTCACCTTTCAATTTAAAGTGCACGATACCGGCATTGGTATTCCGGTAGATCGTCAGGGATGCCTCTTTGAGAAATTTGTTCAGTTTGACGACTCCATCACTCGCAGACGCAGCGGGGCTGGTCTGGGGTTGTCGATCTGCAAAAAATTGACTGAAATAATGCATGGTTCAATCCAAGTTGACAGCAAGTATGGCAGGGGTTCTACATTTACTGTTGAAATTCCGTTGCCGATTGCTAATCAAAATGACGTGCAAGTTGTTGTCGGGGATGATGAGAATCTCGCTTTGAACTGGCGGCGAATGCCACAAATACTGGTGGCTGAAGACAGCGCAATTAACCAGAAAATAGTTCGTAATTTTATTGAGAGCTCCGGTTGCGCATGTACACTTGTCGGTGATGGATATGAGGCAATCGAATTATTTAAAAACGGTAATTTTGATCTGATCTTTATGGATATTCAAATGCCTAATCTTGACGGTATTGCCGCTATCCGGGAAATACGAACAATGGAACAAAAAGGTCGACGTCCTGCAACTCCGATTGTTGCTTTGACCGCGCATGTCATGGCAAGAGAACAGAAAGCATGTATTGAGGCTGGTGCTGACGGTTTTTTATTTAAACCTCTTACCGAAAAAGACCTCAAAGTTACTTTGAGACGCTATTTGCGTTCGCTGTTGGTTAGCGAGCAGGCTGATGGTGATACTGAATCTGTTTCCTCCGAGCCCCTGCATGGTGGCGACACTGCTTCGGATGATAATAATATCGAGAGAAAGGCGGAAACTTCGGAAGAGTTGAACCCGGGAACAGAGGAAAATGATACGATTGATGCTGATGCAGTCAAAGCTGCTGAAAGTAGTCATTCAATTACAGATTCAGAACAAAACCGGCGGGACAAAAAAGAGTCGGCTATTGACGGCGATAATTCAACAAAAGAAGAATTGGAGGATAACGTGAAAGAAAACGTTCTGGCTAAAACTTTATTGATGTCTTCACCGGCATGCGATATTGATTTGTCGGGGAAACCGATTTTCAATCGTCAAAAAGCAATAAGCAATTTTGCTGGAAATCGGGAGCTCTTGGAAGAGATGGTTGATTATTTTACAGACAACCTTGACAAGCACATTGACAAGCTCGAATCGGCGCTACAACAAGAGGATTTCAAGACAGTTGATTCGGTTTCTCATCTCATAAAGGGAGAGGCGGGAACATTATGCATTGAGCGCATTCAGTTAGCGGCCGGGCAGTTGGAGCAGGTAAGCCGCAACCGCGATCGGGACAAAGCAAAACAGGCGATTGAAATCTTAAAAACACAGATTCGGGAATTTCTTAAAGAAGTGCAACAATTGTAAGTATCGCAGACAAGAGTGTCTGCGATACATTTTAACTGTCAGAAAATTCGACGATCAGGGGAAGATGGTCGGAATACGCCAAATCAGGAACCGAAAAATTTTCGACCACAAGTGAATGCGAACATAACACGTAATCAAGTTGATGACGTGGTTGCCAGGATGGATAAGTGGGAATGTTATCATGATTCGGATTGCAAAGATGATGATGATTCTTCAGGGCGCAAAGCTCTTTTTCGCCGCCGTAGGTATTGAAATCACCGGCGACAATAATCGGCCGGTTCCGGGGTAATAGTTCTGTTAGTTGTATTAATTGTTTGGCTCGTACGTTACGGCGCAGCGAGAGGTGCACCAGAAAGAAAACAATGCCTTCTATTTCAGCTTCAATGATCAATTTTTTCATGCCGTTGTCAAAAAAATGAAAAGCTGAATGGTTTTCTTTCTCTTTGGAAAGGATAGCATTAACGTGATTTTTGAGAAAGGGTAGATGTCGGGGTGGTGAATTGAGTCCATATTTGGATTCACAAAGATGATAGTGTTCAAGGCGTCTGGCCAACTCCTTCACCTGATCCACATTACCCGTACGGAATGAACCACTGTCCGCCTCGACCAGTCCGATAATGTCCGGACGGTGACTTTTGATAAATGCGGCGATATTATCGAAGTAAGCGTGTTTAGTGCGCAAGTAGCGGTGTGATGTGAACAACCGCTTATAAGTTTTTCCAGGGCTGCCCGTGCCGTAAGCAATATTGTAAACCAACAGTTTCATTTCAACAGGAATCCCTGACGTCGACAACTTGAAGTTGTGGCCGGTTGATGTTGGCATAAGTATTAAATTGCGGCGTGGCGACCACATCCAACAGCGTTTTTTCGGGCTGTTCAAACATTTGATTGAAGGCGATAAAATCAATCTGGTTGTGGTTGCGGTCGCGGAAGATGCCACGCGTATGTTTCGCCCCGGCCGACATTTTTTGGATCAGTTCAAGATCGTTGAAGCGATACATCGGTCGTGGATTGCTGTGTCCGAACGGAGCAAGACGGTTGACCTGATGGAAGAAAACATCATTAAACTCGGGCAATTCGGATTCTCCGTCATATGATATTACTTCGCTTAATTCTATTTCCGGTGTTTGTTGCTGAATATATTTTTCCATTCCATCATAGAAAAGCTGTAAATTTTTCGCCTTTAATCCGACTCCCACAGCCATCGGATGGCCACCAAAACGAGTAAGAAGAAAGGAGTTATGCTGCAGTCCATTGACCAGATTCACGGTTCCCACACTGCGTCCAGAACCGCAAGCATCACCATTTTGGATTGTCAACACGAGTGCCGGACGATTGAAATCACGGGCTAGCCGGGAAGCAACAATCCCGGTTACTCCCTGATGCCAATCGTGGCCGGCCACCAGCAACAAATAGCGTTCCTCCAGATTAATGCTACTTTCGATTTGTTCCAAAGCTTCACGATAAATCTGTTGTTCGGTTTGTTGACGGGTAAGATTGTAGTCTTCGAGTTGAGATGAAAATCGATAGGCTTCAATAATATTGGTTGCTTCCAGTAGTTGTAGCGCGATAGTGGCATCACCAACACGACCTGCGGCATTGATGCGTGGAGCCATTCTGAACGTTATGTCGGCCGGAGTCACGGGAGTTTTAATTTTGCCGGTTTCAAACAAAGCCCTTATCCCCGGACGGAGCTGACGTTCCAGTGTTTCCATGCCGTATTTTACCATGATACGGTTTTCGCCAAGTAACGGCACAATGTCTGCCACAGTTCCCAAAGCAACGTAGTCCAGAATTTCCTCAAGCTTGGTGGTGAACCCGCCCAAATTGTTTTTTCTGCCGTATTTAATAAAAGCATGGCACAATTTAAACGCGACTCCGGCTCCGGAAAGGATGTGCAGGTCTTCGAGTTCCGGATAGAGTTTCGGATTGATAATAGCTAGTGCTTTGGGTAGTTCTCGTCCGGCGTCATGGTGGTCGGTGATAATAGTGTCAATCCCCACTGCCAGCGCCTTGCTGACTGCTTCGCAACTAGTTACGCCACAATCAACTGTTACCAGCAGCTTACACTCTCCGTCAACTGTTTTTATTGCTTTTTCGAGTGATTCCGGGGTAAAACCATAGCCGTCATTAAAGCGATGTGGGATAAACGAGGTTACCAGAGCACCGTTTTGGCGTAATACGGAAGCGAGAATGGCGGTTGCCGTGACACCATCGGTATCATAATCGCCGTGAACCAGAATCGGTTCTTGTTTTGATATCGCCTCCCACAGACGAGCCGCTGCCTGAACAATGCGGGGGAAGCGATAGGGGTCACTAAGTGCCCTGAGGCGTGGATTCAGAAAAGAATCAATACCGTCAGGGTTAATACCGCGTGCTGTGATATATTGTGCTATTGGCCGGGACAATGCCTGGTGTTGTACCAAATACTCAACATTTCTATCGTTGCGGCGACAGGTAGATTTCCATTTCTTTTTCCCCATTGAATCAGCTCATTCTCTTTGTTCGGTGTTAGTTTTCTGGAGTGATACCGGTTCCGCAGACAACCCGACAACAATATGGCTGCGGGCACTCCGGATAATCAATTCAACCGCTTTGAAAGGGACGCCCAAGAGGAAGCCGCACCCTGTTGCAAAACCATAAAAACTTATCACGAAATTATTTGTACATGATCTTTCCTTTGTCTCTTTCATGTAAGATATACTTTCAACTCGTTTGTTCAATATCATTTGTTTCTGACATTGAAAAGATTGACGATTTGGCGATTGGGCAGCCAGATAAAAACGGACCGCCAATCATGGCGGTAATCACCCGACCGGAATTTCTCATACCGTCAGCAATAAACGTAAAAGAGTATCGTAAAATATTAGAAATGCGCCGACACTTTGGTTAAATTTGTGTTCGACCCTCGAGTGCAGCTCCGATAGTGGCGGCATCGGCGTACGACAGATCGGCGCCGGCAGGCAGCCCGCGAGCCAGACGAGAAATTTTCAATCCTTTATCCTGCAATAAGTCGGCAATGTAGATGGCAGTGGCCTGTCCTTCAACGTCCGGGCTCATCGCCAAAATGATTTCCTCAATTTGACCCCGGCCAATTCTTCTCATCAGTATATCCAGACGCAAATCCTCTGCACCGCGGTTGTCCAAAGGCGAAATTTTGCCACCGAGTACGTGATACACCCCTTTGAAACTTGCGCTATTTTCGATGCTTACTACTTGCGAAAACTCCTCAACCACACAGAGGAGTTCGCTATTTCTGGATGGAGATTGACAAATCAGGCATTTTTCGCCATGTTGCGCGAGATTGCCGCATTCTGGACAGAAAGTAACCGTTTGCGGTAGGTGTTGTAACAGTTCTCCAAGAGTTTCTAATTTATCTGAACGCCATTTCAGCATGGCCAGTGCCATGCGCTCCGCAGTTCTGCGTCCAACACCCGGGAGTCGGCGCAATGCCTCGATGATATCTTCAAGTGTTTCTGGATATTTCATGCCGGACATTTATTGCATTGTTCCCCGGTGTTGTGTTAAAATTAATGGTTCTGCTTTGTCAAAACCGCTCTCGCTTGTGCCGTTTTCGGCGCGGCATAACTCTCTCTGGTTTGTGTGATGAACGGTGATTGAAATGTTGACATATCTTTCCCCGCACTTTGTGTGGAGAATTCAGATTTCCGGATTACATCAAGGCGGAAAGATCAATGCCGCCGGTAATTGCGGACATTTTTTCCTGTACCTGTTTTCTGGCGTTGTTTAAGGCATCGTTGACCGCCAGCACAACCAGGTCTTCCAGTAACTCAACATTTGCTGTTGCGTCCGGAGCAATAGTCAGTTTTTTTACCTGCATATCACAGGAAACAACTGCCTGCACCTGGTCTCCTGGCGAAAAGCCGGTTACTTCGAGCTCCGCCAATTCTTCTTTTGCCGTTTTCATGTTATTCTGAATGTCTTTCGCTTTTTTTACCAGACCGGCCATTTCAGCAAGATTTCCAAACATATTGTTCCCTTGTATTTAATTGTGATAACTTTTATTGTGAAAGGCGAATATAAAATGCTTTCCACATCAATTCAACCCGAATTATTAAAATTGCCGCAAAGCGGTTGTGATCTTTCGAGTTTTACAGAGCACTAATCGTTCCTCCTCGGGTGTCGCAGCCTCGACT
Organism: Victivallaceae bacterium; assembly: GCA_018400135.1. Classification (GTDB taxonomy): domain Bacteria; phylum Verrucomicrobiota; class Lentisphaeria; order Victivallales; family Victivallaceae; genus M55B135. The sequence continues at coordinate 17,028 of JAGYNC010000007.1, read as the reverse complement.
CGTGAGAGATTACTTACTTGCTAAAGAAAGCATTTAGTACGAAATGAGCGAGGAGGAGTGGTAGAGGGTGCCAAATAAAAAGTTAACGACTCTCAATTTGTAAAAATACACTTAAATAGTTTAAAATAAAGGGATTAATCTCAATAGAAAATTAGCACAAAAAAGCTTCTAAAAAACCGCGTTTTTGTACGAGATTTCACTTGCATGTGTTCTCAGTTTTTATTTGAACTCAAATCCGGTTGGCAGTTTTCAGAAAAAATTTCCTTTTGAAAAGTTTACATGTGGTTTTGCGGAGGATCACGTTTGTCATTTACCAGTGTCTTGGCGGTAGGCCAAGGGCTTCTGAAATTTGGTCTCGGGTGGTGTGGAACGGATGGGTTGTATTGAGTTTGTTTTTGGTGAAACCTACCGCAAGTCCGCTTTTCTTGTCGACGAAACCTTCCGCTCCGGCGGCTCCTCCATGTCCAAACATTGAACCTAAATTATTATCCGGCCCGCAAAGCGCATAGCCTAAGCCGAATTTTGCCCAGTCACCGGGTTTGACCGGATCATCAGCGGAACGGCGGAGAATCGTCGCATTGGCTATGGTTTCGGATTTGAGAAGCCGGATGCCGTCAACTTCTCCAAGAAGCGCGGCGTAATGTTTTGCTATCGAATAAGCATTAGCCACACCATTGGCGGACGGAATGAATCCCCTGCGGATGTTTTCATTGTGCATAAAATCCATACGCCAGTCTTTTAAGGCCGGAATACCTGAAGCGTCGAGACGAACGAAGTCTTTCTCCGCTTCGTCTGTGGTTCCAAAGAAAAATTTATCTGAGATACCCAGAGGCTCCAGTACTTCTTCAGAAATAATCTTTTTAAAATCCCTGCCGTCAGCTCGATGGGCGATCTCTCCCAGAAGCCATGCATAAGTCAAAGCGTGGTAATGACATTTGGTGCCCGGCTTATATTCAGGTGGCATTTGCGCGATAAGTTTGCACATAGTGTTCCAATCGGTCAGATCATCGTATTCAAGGGATAGCGGAAGCTGGAAAAGTCCGGCACGATGACTGAGAACGTGCCATACCAGAGTATCTTCTTTACCATTGCAGCCGAATTCCGGCCAGACGTCAGCGACGCTGGTGTCATAATCAATGATTCCCTTTTCGACCAAGCGGTGGAAAGCCGTAGTCATAATACCTTTGCCGACCGAAAATACCGGGAACAGTGATTCTTTATCAATATTTTTACCAGCCGCGATATTGACTATAAGTTCGCCGCCTTTAAAAATAGCCAACTGACAGCCGGATTCCTCGCCGCTTTCCACGGCTTTATTCAGAGTTTGCTGCAAATGGTTAATAAGTTTATTGTTCATAAAAAGTCCTTAGTTTTGTTATATTCAAAAATTTATAAAACTCCTGTACATTTCCCTACTTATGAGTTTTCTTTGCGATCGCGAAAAGCACTTGGGGAACAGTCAAACTCTTTAGCAAAAGCACGGCAGAAATAACTTGAAGATTCGAAACCGCATTTCTCGGCAACCAGATAAATTGGCATAGCTCCCGACTGTAACAGGTTTATTGTTTTATCCAATCTGAGTTTGCGGATAAAGTCCGCCGGGGGAGTTCCCATGTATTTTTTGAATTGCCTGGAAAAATGATAACGGCTTAAATTAGCTTTTTCAGCCATTTCATCAACTCCTATTGGTTCTTCAAAGTGTTCCAGCGCATATTTTACCGCTTGTTCAATAGCCTCGGGACGGGAATTTGTATTTCTAGGATTAATATCAGCAAAGAGTTCCATGCAGAATTGATAGGCGAGTCCTGACAATCTGTAGCTGCTGTAATTCTTCGATAATGCCTCTTCAAAGATTTCGGAAGCGCATTTTAAGCTTTTATTATCATCGTGATATTCGATCACTGGCCCATTGAGTTTTTCAGTTTCTCGACAAATACGGAGAGCTTCTACTCCTCGTAAAATCATAAAGACAAAATCCCAGTGTTCCGCGTCCTTCGGGAAAAAATACCTGTGGTCATGTGGAATATGGACAAGCATGGCTTTGCCGGGCAGCAAATCATATTCCTGCTCCTCATAAATCAGCTTTCCACGGCCGGACAAGGTATATTGCCATAAAATAAATTCTTTTTGTCCGCGTTTCAGCCCATGCCAGTCGTAACTGATCTGGTTCCGGTATTCCCGCCCCATATAACTTACACGCGCATTTAAATTTATTAGACTGCCGGCATAACTGATATGACTGCCAAAAGGTTTTATTTTTTTAAAATTAAACAGCATAAAATGAAAATAAAAAAGCAATTTATTATTATTTACTAAATTGATATACGGCACTATAATTAAATATATACTATTTTATAAAAAATCAAGGATATTAATTTATGTCAGTAAAAGTTGCATTTATCGGCGCGGGGAGTATTGGTTTTACCAGGCGGATTCTCACGGATATACTCAGTGTTCCGGAACTACAGGATATTGAAGTGGCATTCACGGATATCAACTCTAAAAATCTTGATATGGTTACCCGGCTTTGCCAGAGAGATATTGACGCCAACGGTTTAAAGATAAAAATTCAATCAGGCACAGATCGCCGGGAAATATTAAAAGACGCTAAATACGTTTTCAATATGACCAGAATCGGCGGATTGGAGGCGTTCAAGACAGATATTGATATTCCTCTGAAATACGGTGTCGATCAATGTGTTGGGGATACGCTTTGCGCCGGGGGCATCATGTACGGACAGCGTGGAATTGCCGTAATCCTTGATTTTTGCAAGGACATTCGCGAAGTTGCACATCCCGATTGCCTTTTGTTGAGTTACGGCAATCCCAATGCGATGCTGACCTGGGCGGCCAATAAATACGGCAAGGTGAAGACCATAGGATTATGTCATGGCGTGGAAGCGGGACATAAACAAATCGCGGAAGTACTTGGTTTACCACTTGAGGAAGTTGATATTATCTGCGCCGGGATAAATCATCAGACCTGGTATATTCAGGTTCGTCATAAAGGCGAAGATATGACCGGTAAACTTTTAGCGGGGTTTGAAAAACATGAGAAATTCAGCAAAACTGAAAAAGTAAGAATTGATATGCTCCGCCGTTTCGGTTATTACAGTACGGAATCCAACGGACACCTCAGCGAATATGTTCCATGGTACCGCAAACGCGAGAATGAAATAAAAGACTGGATAAGTCTGGATACATGGATACATGGAGAAACCGGCGGCTATTTGCGGGTATGCACCGAGGGTCGCAACTGGTTTGAACACGATTTCCCGAACTGGATGAAAGAGGAACCTAAAAAATATGTTGCCGAATCAAGAAGCCATGAGCATGGAGGCTGGATTATTGAAAGCCTGGAAACCGGGCGGGTCTACCGCGGTTTCTTTAATGTTCCCAATAACGGGACGATCTCCAACTTGCCTGATGATGCTATCGTGGAAGTTCCCGGCTATGTTGATGCCAATGGCGTCAATATCCCTTTAGTCGGAGACCTGCCTTTAGCTTGTGCCGCGGTCTGCAATGCGAGTATTTCCGTACAGCGTCTGGCGGTAGAAGCCGCAGTCAACGGCGATGATCAGCTTTTGCGTCAGGCAATGATGATGGATCCGTTGACCGGTGCGGTCTGCAATCCTCCAGAAATATGGCAGATGGTTGATGAAATGCTGGTCGCTCAGGAACAATGGCTGCCACAATATAAAGAAGCTATTGCAGAGACAAAATTACGATTTGATGCTGGTGGCTTGATCCCCACAAGAAAGAATTATACAGGGGCCGCCCGGGTTGGGACTAAATCAATAGAAGAAATGAAAAAAGATAAAGAGGCGGCTAGAAAAAATGCCGCGGCATCAGAAAAATAAACAATAGGTTAGTAACGTGTCAAAATATGTTATCGGGATAGATTACGGCAGCGACAGCGTGCGCGCGCTTCTGGTAAATGTGGAAAATGGTGAAGAAATTGCCAGCAATGTTTACCATTACGAAAGATGGGACAAGGGACTTTACTGTGAGCCCGCTAATAATCAATTTCGCCAGCATCCGCTGGATTACCTCACGGGGCTTGAAACAACTATAAAAGCAGTACTGGTGGCAGCTCCCGCCGGAACCGCTGAAAATGTAATCGGCATATCCGTTGACACCACCGGATCAACTCCCGTGGCGGTCAACCGGGAAGGCGTTCCGTTGTCCCTGACTCCCGGTTTCGAAGACAACCCCAACGCCATGTTTATTCTCTGGAAGGACCATACCGGCATCAAGGAAGCGGACGAAATAAACGCTTTGGCAAGAAGCTGGGGCGGTGAGGATTTCACTAAATTTTCCGGCGGCATTTATTCTTCAGAATGGTTCTGGGCAAAAATACTGCGGACAATCAGAGTTGACGAAAAAGTCCGCGAAGCCGCCTTTTCATGGATCGAGCACTGCGACTGGATTCCAGCCGTCCTTACCGGAAATACTGATCCGTTGACTATGAAACGCAGCCGCTGCGCGGCTGGTCACAAAGCCATGTGGCACGAAAGCTGGGGCGGATTGCCTTCTGAGGAATTTCTTACTAAACTCGACCCTCTGTTAAGCGGATTGCGCGAGCGTTTATACAAAGACACTTATACCGCCGAGGTAAAAGTCGGGACTTTGACTCCGGAATGGGCTGGTAAACTGGGGCTTCCTGAGACTGTTGCGATAAGCGGCGGAGCTTTCGACGCTCATATGGGAGCGGTCGGCGGACAGATAGCCCCCCATTATATAAGCAAGGTTATGGGAACATCCACTTGTGATATGATTGTCGCACCATTGGATGAAGTCAGCGATAAACTCATAAAAGGGATTTGCGGACAGGTTGACGGTTCAATAGTTCCCGGAATGATGGGAATGGAAGCCGGACAATCGGCATTCGGCGACATTTACGCATGGTTCAAGCGTTTGCTGTGCTGGGCGCCGGAACACTTTGATGCCGCTGAAAAGGAAAAAATATCTTCATCCATCCTTTTCGAACTGGAAAAAGAAGCCGCCAAAATCGAAATTGGCGAGACTGACGTATCAGCGCTGGACTGGATGAACGGACGCCGCACCCCGGACGCTAATCAAAACCTTAAGGGCGCAATATTCGGTTTGAATCTTGGCAGTTCAGCGCCGATGATTTACCGGGCTTTAGTTGAAGCTACAGTTTTCGGCACAAAAAAGATCGCTGACCGTTTTACTTCTGAAGGCGTACCGGTAAAAGGAATTATCGCTCTCGGCGGAATCGCTAAGAAATCGCCGTTCATCATGCAGATGTGCGCCGACGTATTGGGTATGCCGATCAAGGTCGTTAAATCCGAACAGGCCTGCGCGCTTGGAGCGGCAATGTTCGCGGCGGTAACCGCTGGATATTATGACAGCATCGAAACCGCTATGGACAAAATGGGCGGCGGCTTCGAAACCACTTATGAACCGACTGCCGAAAACACCGCGAAATACGCAAAACATTACCAGAAATACTGCAAATACGCGGAACTGGTGGAGAAGGAGATGCAGAATGGACAAATATAAATCTTTAAAACAGGAATGCTACGAGGCTAACATGCAGCTGCCGAAGCTTGGTTTGGTCATCTATACTTTCGGTAATGTGAGCTGTATCGACCGTTCTGCTGGAGTCTACGCTATCAAACCCAGCGGTGTTAATTACGACAAAATGACTTGGCAGGATATTGTCATTCTTGATCTTGATGATAAAGTCATCAATGGCTCAATGCGTCCTTCATCCGATGCTAAAACCCATACGGTTCTTTATAATGCATTCGATAATATTGGCGGCATTGTCCATACTCATTCGACCTGCGCCACCGCTTGGTCACAAGCCGGGCGTTCTGTGCCGTTATACGGGACTACTCATGCCGATCATCTTGCATGTGATATTCCCTGTACCGAAATCATGGAAGACGAGAGTATTAAGGGTGATTATGAAAAAGAAACCGGCTACCAGATACTTAACGCTTTTAAAACACAGAATCTCAACCCGGATGAAGTTCAAATGGTACTTGTCGCCGGTCACGGCCCGTTTTCCTGGGGGACAGACGCAATAAAGGCTGTTTACAATTCAAAGGTACTGGAAGAACTTTGTCAAATGGCTTTACTTACCGAAAACATCTCCCCGGATGCAAAACGTTTGAAAACCGCCCTGATCCGGAAACACTATAATCGAAAACATGGGAAGAACGCTTATTATGGACAAAATTAATCTCAAGCAATTTGAAGTATGGTTTATCACCGGCAGTCAGCACCTTTATGGAGAAGAAACTCTTAAACAGGTTGCCGTCAACGCGCAGAAAATCGTTGAACACTTTAATGAATCCGGTAAAATCGCTCTGGAAGTTGTCTGGAAACACACAGTAAAGACCCCGGAGGAAATCAAGGATGTTTTACAGGCCGCCAATACTTCAAAGAAGTGCGTCGGCGTAATTACATGGATGCATACATTCAGCCCCGCAAAAATGTGGATCAACGGTTTAAAACATCTGCAAAAACCATTATTACACCTCCATACACAAGCTAACCGGGATATTCCATGGTCAAGTATTGATATGGACTTTATGAATCTCAATCAGGCGGCGCATGGCGACCGTGAGTTCGGTTATATCTGCACTCGTCTCAATCTGCCACGTAAAGTTGTTGTCGGCTACTGGCAGAATGCTGAAGTTCAGCAGAAAATAAATATTTGGAGCCGAGTTGCCGCCGCGTGGGCAGATTCACAGAACATGAAAATCGCCCGGATCGGTGACAATATGCGTGAAGTCGCGGTTACCGAAGGCAACAAGGTCTCAGCTCAGATCCAGTTTGGTTATTCCGTCAACGGCTACGGGGTTGGCGATGTCGTTAAATATATCAATAGCGTTTCCGATAAAGAAGTAAATACGCTGCTGCAGGAATATAACGATATTTATACAGTTATGGCAAATACTCCTGAAGCCGAAAAATCAATCTATGAAGCGGCGAAGCAAGAAATTGGATTCAGAGCTTTTCTTGAGGATGGTGGTTTTACCGCATTTACCACAACTTTCGAGAATCTGCATGGACTGCATCAGCTCCCCGGATTGGCGGTACAACGCCTGATGGCGGATGGATACGGCTTTGGCGCGGAAGGCGACTGGAAGACCGCGGCCTTGCTGCGTACTATGAAGGTCATGGCCGTCGGATTGCCGGGTGGCGTCAGTTTTATGGAGGACTATACTTATCATCTTGAACCGGGACGGGAACGGGTTCTGGGGGCGCATATGCTGGAAGTTTGTTCGTCAATTGCCTCAGTCAAGCCGACTTTGGAGGTTCATTCCCTCGGTATTGGCGGTAAAGCCGATCCTGCCAGGCTGGTTTTCAATGTATCGCCCGGTCCGGCTTTAAATGCCAGTATGATTGACTTAGGGGACCATTTTCGTCTGATCGTCAACGAAGTAGAAACAGTTGAAGCTGACGCCAAACTGCCGAACCTGCCGGTCGCCAGGACTGTCTGGATTCCAAAGCCGGATTTTGTCATCGGAGCCAAACGCTGGATAGAATCCGGCGGCGCGCATCATACAGTTTATTCTCAAGCTTTAAGCGCTGAGTTTCTGGTTGATTTCGCCACAATTGCCGAAATTGAATTAATTCCTATAAAATAAGCAGGAAGGCTTTATAAAATAGCTTATTAACTGTCATTTCTAATCCAGTTTCAGGACAATATAGCCGTATTTATCGTTAATACTCAGGCTTATACCTTGTTCAGGAACGGTTTTAGCGGTATGCAGGATTACAGACGGAGTTTGTTCGATTACAGTTATTTTTCTGCCTGCAAAATGTTCGGGGAGTTTAATTATCTTATTTTTGAGTTTCTTATGAAAATCAAGATATATGACATAAGACTCGCCTTCTTTGTGATAATAAAATGCTGTGCTGTCAGGTTCTATTTTGGGATTAAAATACTGTTTATAAGCAACCGTTTCCATGGTTTTGCCTGGCTTTACATTCCTGAGAGTATAAGCGTACGGATACATTTTTTTAGTGTGCCAAAGGAAATATGCTATTTCCCGTTCAGCGCTTTTGTTGGTTTTTGCTGTACATCCCATAAACAATGAATAACCAAGTGCAATTCCAAGTTGACGCCCTTTATTGCCTACAATCCGGATAAAACGGTCCGGCATGTCTTCCGGATTCAAACAATCTTTTTTTAGTATCTTATAATTAACCATCATTGACTTGGGCATTTTATATATCGCTGAAAAATCATAGTCAAGACTTGGGCCGTCATTGTATCCTTCCAGTTTGAGCGGTTTAAGTTTCAGAATATAAAATTCCTCATTCTTTTTATTGGCGATTTCTCCACGCCAACCAAACATTATGTCAAACGAATCGACTTGGGCAAGTTTTGCATGGTAGACGGCTTTCCTGTACAGCACACTCGCGCCATACGGTTCATAGCGATAAATATTGTGATAAGTTGCCAGCGAATCCAGCTTCATATATTCTTGATACCTTGCCCGTTCTTTATCTGTTGTTACGAACGCCATTTTCCATTGCCCGACAAATTCCGGTTTTAACTTTCTGCCGGGATTATTTTTGAACCATTTAATGACTGCGAGAGGAGAAATCACATCATGAGTAAAAACATGGTCTATGAAATTACACTGCATTTCAGTTTTATCCGCCAAAGGAGTTTTTCCATTAATGAGGAACTGGAATTCGGTGATCCGGTTTAACGGACACATCTGAGCAAATTTTGATTCCAAATACTTGATTTCCTTGCTGTTGAGGAATAGTTTAGCATCTTTATGCGCCCTGAATCCAGGGTTACGGGTATCGCTACTGCCTTCCGGATGAATAAGTATATGATCATTATCCGTAATTTGAATAATCCTATAAGCATATCCATCCTTTTCTGTTAATTTTGTCCCAAGGTCTTTTACGGTCATTCCGTGAGCAGGAACATGAAGTACGCGGGCAAAAGGTGAGCCATGATTACCGCTGAGGAATCCGAACGGGCCGAAGTGGGTTGCCGCATATTCATCAGGATTACGGTGAATTAGTATGCCTTTTCTGGCATATTCTGTAATCTTTGCGTTTTTAGGAATTAAATATGCACTCTCATTTGCAATATTGAACACCTTTATCACAATATCTTTTTCGGTTGAAAATGAGCTCCTTACCAGCAAATCATTTCCATTGCGGTATACGGTTATTTTATCCTGGGCACTTACCAAAGCACATGCGCATGTGAGAGCCATGGTTACTATTCTCCTGATAATTGTTGAGCGGTTATTTTGCTGACTGTTCATAAAAAGTCCCTAAATAACGCCGTGTGCAAGTTTTTTTAAATGAGTAAAAACTTGCCTGAAATTTGAAAATTGAGCATGAAGGAGCCATATTATTGGCATAAATCCTTTTAATTTGGATAACCACATTCAAATTAAATAAAGGATAATCCAACATGCTCGCCGAAAAACATATCATCGCAGTTTACTGTTTGGTAGACGAAATATTGAAAAAAATGGAAAAAAGTAAATTAAGGCAACGTGGTCCGAAGCCAAAATTGTCTGATGCTGAGGTAATTGCTATGGAAATTGTCGGAGAATCAAAAGGACTTGACAAAGACAAGTATATCCATAATTATTTCAAAGATCATTGGCTGCATTTGTTTCCTGGAATTGGGAATCGCACTACTTTCCTGCGTCAAGCGGCAAATCTATGGGCAATTAAGCAGGAAATACGCAAAAATATTGTTCAAAAAATTTTGCCATTTGGAAGTGAATTGAGTATAATTGACGGTTTTCCGATTCCTGTTTGTGGATTTAGACGAGCTCATTTTTCAAAGTTGTTCAAAGGCAATGCAGAATTTGGACATTGTGCAGCAAAAGATTTACGTTATTTCGGCTTTAAAGGGCATTTGCTAGTTGATGAAACTGGGCTGATTATTGATTGCGCTGTTGCGGCGGCAAACATTGACGAACGTGAAATGATTTTTGATATGAGTTCTCAAGTTGCTTCAGATTTGCTTGGAGACAAAGGCTATATCTGCTCTGAGTTCAGAAAAGATGAATTTCAACACGAAGGCATTAATATTCATACTCCTTTGAGGGGGAATATGAAAGATGACAGACCAAAAGAATTTGTAAAAATGATTAACGACAAAAGGAGGCTGGTGGAAACAGTAATTGGCCAATTAACAGAAAGATTTAATATTGAAAAGGTTAGAGCCAGGGATATGTGGCATCTGACTGTTCGCATAGGAAGGAAATTGCTTGCACATACGGTAAATTGCTTTATCAACTATACGCTTGGCAATTCCATACTGCAATTTGAAAAAATAGTGCCGTGAAAAACTTGCACACGGCGTTAAATAGAAATATTCCTTTCTTCCCCGGCATTGAAACTTATTATTTGCGCCTGGGAACTTTCTGACAGTTTTATCTTTATGCTACCACCTTCCAGACTCTTTATTATCACGTTTGCGGTTTGCCCGTTCCGGCGTTCCGCGCTGATAAGAAACGCTCCCGGCAGACGGACATTTTTGAAACTGACATCCTGCCATTTGTCCGGTATTCCGGGGAAAACATATACCGTACCGGCTTTTTGATGAACCAGCATCTCAAGGATGGCGGTCGCGCCGCCCATCGTTCCGTCAAGCTGCATAATTTCGGATGTTTCTTTGGGCTTGAGCATATCGCTTTTCCGGTGCGCCGACAAGCCCCTGAACTTCGGAAGATATACCGTCGCCCAGCCTTCGTTGACGAAAAGGTTTTTCCATATTTCCAGCAGAATAGCAGGGGATTCCTTAAAGCCGTATCTCGCATGGATAATCGCCGCCCACGGGTAACACCATTCGCTCCATTGTCCCATACCTTTTAAAATCCAGTGGTCGATAGAGTCGTCAAGTATTTTCATATCTTTTTCATTAAAATCCTTGAGAGTGTCAAAAGGATAAATACATGCCAGATGTGAATGATGACGATGACAGATATCCAAATCCTGCTCGTCCCAGATCGCAACATGATCAGCTCCCGCGTCCCCGACTGACGTGTATTTTGGAAGACGTTTTTTGATGTCAAACCATACCGGACGCGGTTCAATATCCAGTTCGGAACTCGCCTCAATAAGCATGTCTGCCAGCATATGGGTACAGGCAAGCTGATATGAAGGATCCCTGCCGGTGTGTTTGCTCCAGTAGCGTCCGGGCCTTTTAATCTTAAACGGCACCCCGTATTCGGCTGAAATACTCATCGGCATGGATAAACGCCCCTCGTCCTCCTCCAGTGTTTCTTCAAAGACCCGCATTATTCCATAAATAAACGGGTAGGCGCGTTTTCGCAGGAACTCCTTGTCAAGGGTGTATTTGTAATAGAGCCAGTATAATTGCGCCGTCCAGCCGCCGCAGGCGAAATCCAGTACCGAGCCGGAACTTATTCCGCCACACTGCATTCCGCGGTCATCGACGGCGTGCGTCAAAAGCAGACCGTCATCGATTCCCAGCAGGTTGCGGGCATTATTGCGCATCGTCTGCTGAAAGGGTTCGGATTCCAGCATATCAAACAGCAGAATCAGATGCTCAAAGCAACCCGAGGCGAAAGCCAAGGTATAAATTTCCTGGATATTGACGTTAAAATGATAATCACCGCTCCACTGCGCGAGCTGATATTCTTCGTGCCATGGCCCTTGGAGAGCGCAGGCATAACCGCCCGGCTGAGTGGCGCAGGAGAATTTGTACAGGGCGAACTTATAAAATTCATTCAGAAACTGATCCGGCAAGTTGACTTCAGGAATGGCGCTGAAATATTCCGACCAGAAAGTTTTTGCTTTATCTTTTTCCGCATCAGCCTTAATAGCCGGTTCTTTCTCGCCATCTAAAGTAAGCGATACGGCAAAACCATAATCCATACGGTAGCAGGAAGCGGTAATACCGGGATCTTCCGGGCAGGACTGCCGCCAGCCGGAAGAATCAGCATCATCAAAGATTTCCGGGGACTCAAAACCGACCTTTTCCAGTTTTTCACCAACCCACTCCCAAGCAGGCCGGGGGGTTACGGAAACAATGATATTTGCCGGGTCTTCAATAAGCAAAAGCAGGGAATCGATGCTTTGGATGATTTTTAGCTCGGCATCACCGGCAATAATCCTCAAGACCCCTGAATGGTATTCAAGAACCGCTTTTTTGAGTACAAAACCGTCTTTAAGCTCCAATTCAAAACGCCCGCATGGCAGTCTCGTCGGAACCCAGCGCATACCTAGTGTCGCGCGGCTTATCGGCATGACTTTATGGACGAATTTTTCGTCCGGGTCTTCAAGCGGGTCAGGAACATTGTAAACATCAATCAATTCTTTGAGACTGCCCGGGCAGGACACATTCGCCTTGGCGATGATCCCAAAAATCGGCACGGTTCAAAGTAAGACAGAGGCGGTTATCACCGCTCCAGACTAAAACTCCCATATTGCCGTTACCCAGCGGTACGCCGCAATGGGGTCTCGGCAAGGGAAAATCAAAGGTAATTTCTTGTTTGTTCATTTTTAATGTTTTATTAACACTCCCATAAATACTATACTTCATCTAGTCCTACTGTAAAATATCTTTATATGGTATTTTTAGCATGAATAGTTTCCCTCCGCAGGAAAGGGAAAGGTAAAAGATGTTTTTATGATCATCTCCAAAACCGTGCGGGTAAGATACTGAGCGAATTTTTTGCTCTGGCTGCTTGGAGCAATTGATTTCCGCGATAACAGTTTTTTCCGAGAAAGTTTTACAGTAATCATGACTGATCCACATTTCAAGACGCTGTCTGCCGTTGGTGAATCCTTTGTTCGGGAAGACATTGTTGAACATTACATAACTGTCTTTTACACGATAAATCACGACTTTAGTACTAGGGTTGCTGATATTGGTTTTTTCCATCGGAGTCCACAAAAGACCATAGTCAAAGCTTTCACTTTTCCAAAGCACCTTATCTTCTATATCCGATCGAATATACATTAACAGATGCCCATCTTCAAGTTCCGTTACTTCCGGTTCCCATGATGATCCGCCATCATTCCTGTAAATAGCGCCATGCAATGAAAAGGTCTCTGCTCCGTCAGATGTTTTCAAAACACCGGAACACGTAGTCCATTTGTCCACCATACCCGGCATTGGTTTGCCCGATGACGGCCAGAAGGCATCCCATCCTCCGCGCTGAACGGTCCAATAAACAGGAAACAGCCATGAACCATCACGAAGCACCTTGCCTTGACGTACAACCATATTGTGAGGCACTCCATTGATGCTGTATGGTTCTTTCCACGTTTTCCCTGAATCATCGGATTCTGTCATAAATGTGCGGAGTTCAGCGAATATAGTTTTTTCATTATGACAACAAAAAAACAAAATAGGCTTTCCTCCTTCGGTAAAAATTTCGGTTGCCCAGGTTGCCCGTGTCGGATGATTAAACAAGGTTTCGGGTTTTGTCCAGGTCACCCCGTCATCGTAACTGTGAATGATGCCGACCGCATTATCTTTTAGCCTGTCATCAAATACGTCCTTGCCGGTTATCAGGGTGGAACATAACGAACCATCCGGCATCCGGCGCAGAGTCGGCTCATGTCCGCGTGAAAAGTCCTTTGAACTTTCAAACATCAGATATGGAGAATACGCAAACTTGATATCATCCGGGTATTTCTCATGCGAATAATTTAAATCTTTACTAGCCATTGTTTCCATGTTTTTGTATTTGTCCTTTTATTATATCTTTTGTCAAGTCAAAAGATAATTATTTTGTATCTTCATTCATTTTGTCCTTTTTATTTTTTCTTCAAAACTGTCTAATTGCCAATCAAACTCAAATTTACCACTTCCTGTTTCGAAAACATGATATTGACCGCTGGCCATAAATTCTTTCATTTTCGCTTCCGAAGATGTCGATGTAGTGCATTTCCCGTTACTTGAAACATATATTTGCGCACTGGTATTTGCTGGGATTTCCACTTTCATTTTCGCTTTGTTACCTTCCACCATCCATTCGGAGACGATAGTTCCGTATGCAGAACCATACGAAGTCAAAGCATGCCCGAGGCGCTTATCAATAAAAGGTTTGATCATTATTTTCTTGAACCCCGGCTCCAATTGGTTTATACCGCCGATATTTCTGACAATCCAGTCCCCAACAGAACCAAATGCCGGATGGTTCCCTGAATTCATCCATGGCGATATCTGGCAGTCAAAGCCCGGGCCATGTGTTTCGTTTGGATCGCATGGATTGAACAGTGGTGCCGAATCCGGCAGTTCCGGCCTTCTTGATCCCCAATGTTCCCATATGGCGGTTGCACCGCTTTTGATCATATATCCCCAAGAGGGAAAACTTTCGTTAAGCAGGATATTATAAGCTTCAGCGATATAACCGCTGCGGCTAAAAGCAAACAGGACTTCAGGAGTGGAAACGGTGCCAGTACCGATTTTCCAATTATTCTTTCTGAATTCTTCCATCAGTTGTTCTGCTGCCTTTTTTTCAGTTTCCTTATCAAGGAGTCCAAATGACAGGGCCATAGCGCAATTACCTTGCGTCGGGCGTATCATCCCGTTCTTGTTTACATATTTACGGTTGAATGCAGCTTTAAGCTCATTGAAAATGTTATTGAACTCAACTGCATCTTTTTCCATTCTCAACACCTTGGCAATATCCACGGCCGTTCTTACTGTTTTAGCGGTATATGCCGAATATACTAAAAAGGTATCAGCTCCCCATTCAGAAGTTTTAGAACCCCAGAAACTGTCTATGGAGTTCCAGTCCCCGTAAAAGAATCCGGTTTCATCCGGCAGATAATCCTGCAGGGTAGAAATCCGGAAATGGATGTACCGGCAAATTGCCGGGTAGAACTTTTTTAAAATCTCAGTATCGCCATAATATTGGTATAACTGCCACGGCAAAAGAACTCCAGTATCGGCCCAAGCGGGCAAACCGTCGCCATCATTGGCATAATACCCATGATTACTTGGTGCCAGCCGGGCAAATCCGCCTTCCCTGTTTTGTCCATCCATAACCCCGGTCAGCCATTTACGGTAGAACGGCTGCATATCAGCCAGAAAATTAGCGGTATTGGAGAAGAAAAGCGCATCTCCGCACCACCCCTGCCGTTCATCCCGTTGCGAACAGTCAGTCGGCGCTTCAATTGTATTGGCCCGCCTGGTTTGTTCCAGGGCGGCAAAAAGTTTATTGATGGTCTCGTTACCGCATGAAAATTTCATCAACGACGATAACGATTGCGTAAGTTCAATGCCGACTACACTTTGCAGATCCGGGCCTTTGGCGTTGGACCAGCCACTGACTTCAACATAACGGTGGCCGCGAAAGGAAAAACGAGGCTCCCATATTTCCTCTTCACCTCCCTGGCAAATATATTCGTCCATCATATGACGGGCCAGGCGCAAGTTTTCAGTATACAGAGTTCCGTCCCGGTTCAGCCAGTCTCCAAAGCGCAAATGAATGATTTGTCCCGGCAGAGTATTTTTGATCTTTATCCTGACAAAACCCGCATAATTCGTCCCCATGTCAAAAATATACGCTTCCCGTTGCGTCAAGGTGCTCATTTTGACGGGATGGTGTTCCTTGACGCAGCGAACAGGGTCTGCCGGGTATGCTTCAAGCACCGGTTCGGCGGGAACATGATATTTTGTCTGCAGCGCTTCGCGCAGCTGCAGACCGGTCTGCGGCGCTTCCCAGGTGGAGTCATCAAACGCCGGGTTATCCCAGCCGTTTATATTGTGTCTCATGTCACAGGATTCCCCGAAAAGAATATGGGCATATTTTTCCGGCCCGGTTGACGCCTTCCAGGAGCCGTCTGTGCGGATTATTTGCCGGGAGCCATCCTGAAAAGTCACTTCAAGCTGGCCCAATAAACGTGCCTTTTCCCCTCTGTCCGGCCAGTGATACCAGCCGCCGGAAAGGATACCTCCAATCGCATTGTCGCCATCGTTTAGGTATTCCGTCACGTCATAAGTATTGTAGTAGATCCTGATTCGGAAATCCGTCCAACCGGGAGTAAAATAATCATTGCCGACACGCCTGCCGTTAATATGGAACTGGTACCATCCCAGGGCGGACGCGTAGAGGGTGGCGCTGGCTACCTTTCTGTCAACATGGAACGCGTTTCTAAAGTAACACGGCGCATACATCTTGGCATTGCGGAACTGCCCGAACTCCTCTTGGTCAAGACCTATCCATTCGGCCTGCCAGTCTTTTTTCTCAAGCAACCCCATGCTCCATTGCATGACATCGCTCCAGGGACTTTCATTTCCGTGATTGTCCCGGATTTTTACTTTCCAATAACATTTTTCCCGGGACGCCAGTTCTTTGCCATTGTAAGGAATGTCAATAGACTGATCACTTTCAACTGTGCCTGAATCCCATAAGTCTCCTTTGTCATTATGCAGATTCTCTGGCGAAGAAGCAACAAGTACTCTGAAAGCTGTTTGCAGCGTACCCGCCATCCTGGACTTTATAATCCAACTTACACGGGGATTTTTAATATCGATTCCTAACGGATTTATTCTGTATTCACAGCGTAATTGATGTAGATATAACATTTATCTTGCTCTTTTATTATTTTGTTTGGATTTTTTATGTTAAAATGTTAAAAAAAATGAAAATGAGATTAGCATTTGTAGAATACTCTTTGATATTAATAAAACCAACTCAACCATTTTTATGGATTCAGATATCCTCTTCAAGCCCAAAGATTAGATTTTCTGCTCGTCGATTCCATAAGCTACTTTGTAAAAATTTTCTATACATTTTTGTTTTGGCTTTTTACGAGATTACAGTCTTTAGAGTCTTTTGAATTGTCTAGGAAGTTATTATTCATTTCTATATTGTTTTTTTCTTTGAAATCGAAAGGGACCAGACAATTATAGAAAGAATTATCATGTATTTTAATATGTACATCGTTTTGGACAGGTGCAGGAGAATCATAAAACCACTGTTTTTTATCTGCATCATATCTACGAATATTGTGCCTTATTCCGTGCCCGCAGTTTTCGAAAATATTATCATGGATGTTTAGACGAATTGC
>JAGYNC010000069.1 GCA_018400135.1 Victivallaceae bacterium | reverse complement strand
CGGTGTCTGGAACAGTAGTGAACGGAACACCAACAGTTGTTGAACAGCGTTTACGAGTTTTATTGATCGGCAGATGCACTGGCGCGTCAGGGGTTGAATACTTAATTTCGCCGGGAGGATGTTTCTGGTCGAACTGGCGCATTTTGCCAACTCCGGTTGGAATACGCCCCGCCAGCACGGCTTCGATATCAGCAATAACATAGCTCCATGAACTTTGCCGATCCTTGCGATCTTTAGCCATCATAATCTTAATCAGCGCGGCACATTGCGGCGAAATACGCCTGTTCTGTTTTTGTGGATCAGGCAGAGGCGACAAAACGTGCATCTTCAACAATTCTTTAAAAGTATCCGCCTCAAAAGGTAGAGTTCCAACCACCAGATGGTAAAGCGTAGCGCCGAGTGAATAAACATCGGAGCGGAAGTCCATATCGGACAAATTTCTTGCCTGTTCCGGACTGATATAATCCGGGGTACCGACAACCATGTGGTCACGCGTCTGGAGTTGCTGATTATCAGCTACAATCGTGGCAATACCCATATCCATCAGCCGGGGGGTTTCGTTTTTATCCAGCATGATATTGCCCGGTTTGACATCACGGTGCAACATGCGATGTTCCTCCCAGGCATATTTCAAGGCCCTGGCAATATCGCGGATAATGTGCAACGCCTCGCGTTCAGGAAACACACCATCGATTTTCAACTTATCCACGAGCTCAACCCCATCGACGTAGGAGGTTGCCAGATAGTAGTAATCACCAACCCCGCCAGCGGTATAAGCAGTGATGATATTAGGATGTTGCAGTTTACCGACGTTTCGCGTTTCATTCATAAAACGATTGACGAAACTCTCATCATCGGCAAGATGCGGGTGCAAAATTTTCAAAGCCACCTGACGCTGCATCGACTGCTGATCAGCCAACCAGACCTCCCCCATGCCGCCTGATCCAAGTTTGCGAATAAGCACAAACTCGCCAATTTCAAGACCTTTCTCCAATCCGGGAATCGGCACGCTAATCTCCTTGCCGCAAAACAGGCAAGCCATCTTTTCGCCGCACAGATCGGCTTTTGCCTGCAACTCGGCATCGCATTCTGGACAAAAAAAGATTATTTCATAATCCTGACGCTTCATCTTTTTCCTCGAAAATTTTACCGGGATTGAGGATCCCCAGCGGGTCAAAGGCGCGTTTAATAGCCCTCAGTAACTCAATATATTCGTCCGAAACTACGTATTTCATGTATTTTCGCCTCTTGTGACCGATGCCGTGTTCCCCGGAAAGCCGTCCGCCAACCTCTCGCAGATAGGTATAAATTTCAATCAAAATAGTTTTCAAAGTATCTGTCCAGCGGGTGTCCGTCCAGTCAGGCGGACAGATTATCCGGGCGTGGATATTGCCGTCGCCGGCGTGTCCATAACAGGGAATCATCACTTTGTAGGCAGATGCAATTCTTTTTAGTTCGGCAACGGTCCGGGGAATAACCGCCGGCGGCACAACCAGATCCTCACCGCTCTGACGCGAACTGTAAACATTATATGCTTCGGGAATGCCGCGCCGAATGCGCCAGACCCGTTCTGAAGTTGACGGATTATCCGCCACATAAATCTCGGTTGCGCCATTGGCCTCACAAAATTTACCGGCGGCGATGTACGCTTCTTCAACCTGTTGTTGTTCCATGCCGTCAAAAGTCAGCAACAACATTGCCCCGCACGATTCAACCGGCAACGACTCATTCAAATAATTACAAGCTCTGGCCACGGAGTCACTATCCATGAACTCGATTGACGTTGGTGTTATTCCAGTTTCGGTCATGATGCGGGGAACAACATCAATTGCTGTATTGATATCTGGAAAGAGACACAACAAATCGGCTCGTGCCTGCGGCAAGGGTAATAGTCGCAACGTAATTTTGGTAAAAATACCCAACGTTCCTTCGGAACCCAACATCAGTTGCACCAGATTATAGCCGGTAACATCTTTCAACAGCTTGCCACCCATTTCAACAATATCACCTTGCGGAGTAACGACTTCAAGCCCCAACACATAGCGAGCAGTAACCCCATATTTCACGGCATTCCCGCCACCTGCATTTTCCGCCACATTGCCGCCGATAAAACAAGTTTCACCGCTCATTGGATAGCCGGCGTAAAACAGTTTATGTTCCCGTAAAAACTCATTTATTTCGTTGGTGATTACTCCCGGCTCAACCACCAGCGCCAAATTCGGTTTATCCAATTCGATAATGCTATTCATGCGGTCAGTGGCAATTACAATACCACCTGAGACCGGAACCGCGCCGCCGGACAAGCCGGAGCCGGCACCTCGTGGTGTTACCGGGATGCGTTCCCGGTTGGCGAGTTTCATAATTGCCGCAACTTCCGCTGTGGTTCGCGGTCGCACCACCACCTCCGGCATACTGCGATAGGCTTTACCCGGAATTTCGTCATGCGAATAAGACTCAAGCTTTTCAGGCTGATCATGGATGACATATCCTGCGCCACAGATCGAAGTTAGTTCACAAATAATATCAGAAGTAACTCGCCGGTATTGGGTTGTTTTACTCATTTTAATCTCTTGTCGCGGCAGAGCCGCAACTACGGCTTTACCCGTATGTTTTTCTAGCTGTTTTCCGTCTCTTTCGGTTGACGAGAGCGGCGACGATTCGGGCTACTTCGACTCGTTGTCCACTCTGCGGAAGTGGAAGATGGCGAAACCTTCACTCCTTGCCCGCTCTCGTCGCCATTCCCCTCAACCGATTCCCAGCTTTCATACTTTCAATAAAACTTTTGACAGTACTTCAGCCTAAAATGTTGGTAAGTCCTTCTTTTTTCACGCGCTTTGTCAATATTGGCATAATATCGAATAAATCCCCCACAATGCCAAGATCGGCTACTTGGAAAATCGGTGCCTCAGCATCACTGTTGACAGCAATGATTTTTTCGGCTGTCTGCATTCCGGCCAAGTGCTGTACCGCTCCGGATACCCCTACCCCGATGTAAAGTTTGGGAGTGATGGTTTTACCGCTAAGCCCCACCTGATGCGGATAACTCAGCCAACCACGGTCAACCACTTCACGACTGGCGCCTAATGCCGCTCCAATTGCAGTTGCCAGTTCACTAACCAAACTGATATTCTCAGCTTTTTTTATGCCGCGACCGACCACCACCACTTTATCGGCATCCTGTAGCCGACATTCGTCCGCTGATGGCACAAACTTTTCAAAAGTCATTCGTCCACGGTTCAGCAGTTCAGGGGAAAGCGCAAGGCGAATAATCTCTCCGCTACGCTCCAACACAAACGGCGCGGGTTCAACCGCGTGCGGCCTGACAGTGACCATCTGAGGACGGCGTACTGAACTTTTTATCGTGGCCATGATATTGCCGCCGGCAGCGGGACGGGTCTGCAATAACGAACCATCAGCAGCATCAATGTCCAACAAAGTGCAATCAGCGGTCAGCCCGGCGTGTAACAACATTGCCGCGTAAGGCATCAGCGAACGCCCGGTGGTGGAGGCAGCGGCAAGAATAATTTCAGGTTGATATTTTTTGTTGATTTCCTGTATACACGCGGCATATGTTTCAACTTGAAAATGTTTCAGTTCAGGAGATTCAATGACCAGAACACCGTCCGCGCCATGATTAATCAGAGATTGCAACTCGATTGCGGAAAAATTCTCTCCAAACGCCATCACGCAAAGCAACCGGCCGCTTTTTTGGGCCAGCGTTAGGCCGCGGGTCAGCAGCTCGTAGGTTGTTCTTGAGATTTTGCCGTGGCTCTGCTCAGCAACCACCCAGATGTGATGTAATAAATTCACTTGATTACCCAGATAATTAGTGCCTGAACGAAAAAGGGTTTTTTCGTCGGCACTAATTATAAGTGCGCCGTTCCGGCTCACCAGTTTTTGTTTTTATGCCTTACTTTAAAAGATACATGGTGATGGTAAAAAAAACAAGATTTCATCCCGTCAAGCGATACTCTGGTCAAAAAAAATCAGTAAGACCTTACTCTTCGGGTGGGGTCGTGGCTACGACACCCGAGGAGGAACGATTAGTGCTCTGTAAAGCTTTGTGAATATTTTTCTGTATTTCACGACAGGTTATGCTATTTTATAGAGTTCCGAAACCGTGTCAAATCGGCTTATTTTTGCTTTTTAATAAGTGGAGTTAGATATTCACAGGTGGAAAAACAGGAATTGTAATCTTGGATAACATCCAAAAACCGATGCTCACAATTGTCTTGGACCGGCTGCGCAGTGCGTTCAATACCGGAAACATATTTCGTCTCGCTGAAGCTGTCGGGGCTCGAGAAATAATTGCCTGCGGTTACACCCCGGCTCCACCGCACCCAAAACTGGGAAAAACCGCAATGGGCGCTGATAAAATGGTGAAGTGTCGGGTGATGCCCGACGCGTTGACCGCAATTAAGCAGTTGCACGCGGAAGGTATCAGACAAATTCTGGCGGTCGAATCCACGCCAACCAGTGTCTTCGCGTGGGAATTTGACTACAATTTTCCGGCCGCTTTGGTATTTGGCAATGAAGCGCTGGGCATTGCACCGGAAGCATTAATTGCCTGTGACGGAGTAATTGGGCTGCCCATGTTTGGTCGCAAAGAGTCAATAAATGTGGGAAATTGTGCGGCCGCAGTATTGTATGCTATCGTTGCCCGATATAACTTATCTTGAATCCGTGATGCTATCTATTGCGCCGTACTGAAATTCTCGCAGATTCAGTTTTATGAGCCAATTGGCTCTTATGTAAAAACAACTTTTTCGTCGGAAGCGTTATCATGAAAGTAAAACTGATTGGAAAAAACCTCGAAGATATCATCCCCTTATTGGCGCTTTACGGCTTTGAGGAGGTTAACAAAAATCCGGAACTGCTGATCGCGCATGGCGGTGATGGGACACTGCTTACTGCCGAACGCGAATTCCCGGGGATCCCGAAACTGCCACTGCGTGACAGTCGCACCGCCCCTCTGTGTGAAAAACATAGCTATAATGAACAACTCAACGCCTTCTGTCACAGTCAAACCACCAAATCAACGCTGGTAAAACTCTCTGGAATTTGCAATAATCGTGTCATCACCGGCATGAATGACGTGTTCATCCACAATGTACAACGCATCAGCGCCATGCGCTATCGGGTGTGGATTGATGATCAACTCTACGCTAATGAAATTGTCGGCGACAGTGTCGGCATGGCTACACCACACGGCAGCACTGCCTACTATCGCAGCATTACGCACAGCATTTTCCGGGTCGGCCTCGGTTTGGCATTCAGCAACAGCACGGAATTGGTCAACCATCTGGTGCTGCCTGAAACGTCCGTAGTCAGAATCCAAATTGTGCGGGGGCCAGCGGAAGTCGTTGCCGACAACTCACCGGAAGTTTTCAGGCTGGATAAAAGCGATGAAGTACTAATAAAAAAATCAAATGAGCTGGCAATTATTTACGGAATTGACAATTTTATGTGTCAAAAGTGCCGCCTGTTGCGTCATCCGAATAAGTATCCGGTTAACTATCGCTTTCCAAAATTGGCAAAAAAACAATGAAAAGAGTTTTGATTACCGCCGGCCCGACTCGCGAGGCCATTGACACAGTTCGCTACATCAGTAACCGCTCCTCCGGCAAAATGGGTTATGCCATAGCCGAAGCGGCCATAGAACAGGGCTGGAAAGTCACACTGATCAGCGGACCGACCAACCTCCCCACCCCACACGGCGTAACCCGGATTGATGTCGATTCTGCTGCGGCAATGGCCACAGAAGTTTACCGCTACGCGCCCGAGGCGGATTTTATTGTCATGGCGGCAGCAGTCGCCGACTACCGTCCAGTGCAAACATTTTCCGGCAAAATAAAAAAAAACGTCACTTCTTTCTTGTTGGAGTTGGAACCGACCGAAGATATTCTGGCAACTCTGGGAAAAAACAAGCGTCCAAACCAGATATTACTGGGGTTTGCCGCAGAAACTTCGCAACTGATTGAGCACGCTACGAAAAAACTTAAACGGAAAAATCTCGACTGGATCGCGGCCAATGATGTCAGCCGCAGCGACCGTGGCTTTGATGTTGATACCAACGAAATTACGCTCATCCCACGCCATGGCGCCCCCGTACACATTCCCAACGACTATAAACTGGCAGTGGCACGCCGTATCATCGCCGCCATACAATAGCGCCAAACCTGCCACACTCTTATTGTTACGAATTCCTCCGGCAAATCGGAGATAATCATTATAATTCAAGAGTAACCCCCTCACTCTTTGGGTGGGGTCGAGGCTACGACAGCCGAGGAGGAACGACGAGGCTGTGTAGTATTGACCCCCGTCCCAAAGGAGTGAGCGCTTACATTCAAGATAATTTTCCCTATATTTTTAGAAATTGCGTATAGCAATTACAGTAAAAATGACTATATTCGTAGGACTCGTGTCCAAAAACAATAATCTATCGCGTAAATCAAGAGGCGCTGATGAGAGACATTTACATCACCGGCAGAGGATTAGTTACGCCTTTGGGTAATGGCAAGGATATTAACCGTCAATCCCTCTGGGAGGGGCGTTCCGGCATCGTGTATGTTCCAGAGTGGGAGGAACAACAACTCGACAGCCGGGTCGCGGGTCTGGCTGATCACGAAGTGCCTTCCCCTCTCCTGGACCGGAAGCGGTTACGTTTTGCACCCCCAAACGCGGTAATGTCCGTAGCGGCAGTCCAGGAAGCATTGAATGAAGCAGGCATTGCACTTGAGGAAATTCCTTCGCTTAATATTGCAGTCGTCGGTGGTGTTGCCGGCAGCAATTATAAGGAAATCCATAGCAACTCAGCCGCCTGGGAGGATACTCATATGCTGCGTCGTATCAACCCTTGTGTTGTTCCACGGGTAATGCCCTCCTCAGCAGTCTCCAATCTTTCACTGCTGTACGGATTCACGGGGGAATCATACAATATAAGTGCGGCCTGCGCCAGTAGCGCGCATGCAGTAATGATAGGCGCCAGGCTAATCCAGTGTGGCTTATACGACATTGTCGTTTGTGGCGGGGCCGAACAATGTGATTGGGTACAGGCTCTCGGTTTTATCGCCATACGTGCTCTGTCCAAAAAGTATAATCACACGCCGGAACGAGCCAGTCGCCCTTTCGATCGTGACCGGGACGGTTTTGTTCTTGCCGAAGGAGCCGGTTACATGGTACTTGAATCTGCCGATAGCCTTCGCCGTCGCGGCGTTACCTCACCCAAAGGAATGATATCCGGTTTCGGAGCCAACAGCAACGCCACTGACATGGTGGTACCTGACGTTGACTCAAGTGTAGCAGTTATGCGCAAGGCAATTGCGGCAGCTGGACTACATCTGGATGACATTGATTATATTAACACACATGGCACCGCTACGATTGTGGGCGACCCGGTGGAAATTATCGCTATCAAACAGCTGTTTGGTGATAGTGTTGCGGTAAACAGCACGAAGTCGATGACCGGTCACATGATTGGGGCGACCGGTGCTGTAGAAATAATTTATACTTCCATGATGATCGAAGATAATTTTATTTCGCCTTCAATAAATCTGGAAAATCCGGCGCCGGAATGTGACGGTGTTGATCTTGCTACTGAACTGCGGGAAGGTGTCAACATTAAACACGCGCTAAGCAACAGTTTTGCTTTTGGCGGCTCAAATGTAAGTCTGGTGGTCTCAGCCTGCCGTTAAGTAAACATCGGATCGCTGGTTGCAACAGGTATATTGTTGGATGTTACAGGACTTATATACTGATCCGTCAGATCAGTCGTGGTTTCGATTTTTCGATTTTACTAACAACACGAATAAGAACGGCCCAACAGATTAATAAAGTGAAAGAAAAAACAGCAACAACTATAAATAAACGCCCGCGACTACCTTCATGGATTAGAGTCAGAGTCAATAGTGGCAGCGGGAGAACTGAAGTTGCCAATATACTGCAGCAATCGCATTTGAATACTGTCTGTTCAAGCGCTCACTGTCCCAATCTCAGCGAATGCTGGCATCAGCACACCGCCACATTTATGATTATGGGTAATGGCTGTACCAGAAATTGCAAGTTTTGCGCGGTACCGCATCAACCGGCCCCGGCGCCGCCTGAAGAAGATGAACCCGCCCGCTTGACCGAAGCCGTTGTCAGGATGGGGTTGCGTTACGTTGTCATCACCAGCGTTACCAGAGACGATTTGCCGGATGGCGGAGCGAATCATTTTGTAGCGGTCATCAACGCATTACATCAACGCATCCCTGATATTAAAATTGAAATATTGACTCCGGATTTTCAAGGAAAATTGGAGCCGTTGCAAACCGTATTGGAGGCCCGACCAACGGTTTTCAATCATAATGTTGAAACGGTTCAACGTCTGGCTAAACAAATTCGCAACCGCGCCACCTACGAGTGTTCCATGCGCGTTCTGGCAAATGCCGCCCAAATATCCGATATTCCGGTAAAAACCGGGCTGATGGTCGGAGTCGGCGAGACTGATGACGAAGTTGTCACAACCATCCGTGAACTGCATGCGGTTGGCGCATCGATTCTAACAATAGGACAGTATTTGCCACCATCGGATAACCATTGGCCATTACAACGCTATGTTGAGCCGGAAAAATTTACCGAATGGGCGGAATTCGCCCGCGAAATCGGGTTTTCGTTTGTGGTAAGTGCACCATTGGTAAGAAGTTCTTATAACGCGGCGGAAGCTCTGGATGCAGTTATCTCGCCAAATTCAAGATAATAAAGGTGATTTCAAAAATCAGGCGCGAAGAGTTTTGAAATTGCCTCAATATATAATCAAATATCCGGAGGTGAATATGACGCTTTCAGTAATTTTTATCATTATCTCGGCGATCCTTGCAGTTGTGGTTGTGATTCAGCTCAATCGATTGGTTGGATTTAAACATAAAGAGCGACGTTTGTTGCGTGGCATCACCAAGGAGCGCAATGCAACCGCCGACCTGCTGAAACTCTCACGCGAGGTAATTGCATCCAGGGAAAAAGAACGGGAATTTTTACCGTATTTTATTAAATATGCGATTCGCTCAATAAAGGCTACCGGCGGAGCTCTGTTGTTGTGCGGTGAAGACGAATATTTTTACGGTTGCGCAGTCTCCGGCACTTTTCCCCCCATCAAGGAGGTAGCAGCACAAATTGAGTCGCAGTTGCTGTCTCACGACAAACGACACACAGAATTCATTAGGGGTTACCGCACTAAATTCAAAGCTTCAGATTTAAAAAACAGTTGTGGAGATCGCGGTTTCGCATATTTTCAAAACACCTCTCCCGAATGGTTTCCTGAACGCTTCGCGAAAGAAGCTCCAAGATGCTTGATGGCCCCAATTATGCTCGGAGAACAAATTTATGGCTGCATTATCGTCGCATCAAAAGAAGATTTCGATTCGCACATTCTTTCTCAAAACGACGGTTTGTTTCTGATCAGACTGGCGGAAATTGCGTCACTTTGTCTTGAAGTTATCAAGGATTTCCGCCAACGTCAGGAATATGAACAACAACTTCAGATTGCCCGTGAAGAAGGCATGACACAGGTCTCAACCGGCATTATTCACAACATTGGTAATGCGGTTACCATTGCTAAATTGACAGCTAATCGCCTGGCTGAAAAAATATTATTTGCCAAAGAAGATCGCCCTGCCCCACTGATTCTGGGCGAAATATTGCCTCGCATGAAAAAAGAACTTAAAGCCGGGCAACTGGAGAAATTCCTAAAAGAAGACAAAATCGGGCAACAATACTTTGATATTATGACTGAACTGTTGTCAAATATTGATGAAAACAGTACCGCGGCATCGGACATGTTAAAATCACTGTCGGATAAATTATTCCATATCAGCGAAATTATTGAGTTGCAACAGCAATTTGTCGGGGAACTGGGGACAGAGAATATGACTAAACTTTCAAGCGTCATCAACTCGTCAATTACTATTTTCGACGAATCATTCAATAAGCGCGGGTTCAAAATAAACACCGACTTGAAATCAGAGATTCCCGAGGTGTTGATAGACCCGTCAATGATGACGCAGGTTTTCATAAATATCATAAAAAATGCTGTCGAAGCCATGGCCGGCGAAAACAAGTCAGACAAAAATTATGAATTAAAAATCAAACTTACTAAGGAAACTGAAGACGGGAAAGATTATGCCGTTGTCGAGTTCTCCGACAACGGGCCAGGCATCCCCAAAGAAATTCAGGATAAAATATTCGAGTTCGGGTTTTCAACCAAAACTCAAAAGAATTCGAGTTCCCGTGGCATCGGATTGCATTTCTGCCTCGATTGCTTGAAAAAATACGGTGGCTCCATTCTCTGTAAATCGCAGGCCGGCAAAGGCGCATCATTCAGAGTGGCTCTACCAGTCCGTGCAGAAACTACAGCTAATTAGTGCCTGAACGAAAAAACTTTTTTCGTTGGCAGTGCTACCGTTCTTCGAAGCGGGCAATAGCACGTTGTGACTGCGCTGAATTGATAATTTTGTACATTGTTTCAACTGCCAACTCCTTGACCGCATCAAATACCACGTCGGGAATTTGGTCGCTGGAGAATGAGCTGCTCTTGGTAGTATCCAGACAAAAAGAGTTCAGGCGTTTTTCGCCTGGCTCATAAAATGTGGCATACAGTACCAGTTTGTATGAAGCGGTACCCCACGAGGTTGAAAGGATGGATACCGACGGCTCGATTTTGAGCTCAAACGAATTTATAACCTCGCCGTGAGGCTGGTCAAATACCTTGTAAGTAATGTTGTCGAAACAGCTCTCAATGATCTGTCGTAAAGGATAATACATCAGATTGCCGCCAACCTTGCCCACCATGCTGTCCGAAGCATTAACGATAATCCGAACGGGAACATGATGCCTTTTCCCGGAAATCTTTTTAAGCTCATCTCTGGTCGGCACCGCTTTGTCCGGATCAACCACCGGATAACGATGAGAAGTACAACCGACACCCAATCCAACTGCCGCAACCATAATACAACCGGTCATTAATAAATGCTTAATCGTCATTGTCATTGTCACATATCTCCGTGTTGGGAATTTAATGGCACTTTAATAAATTCTGATTATTGAATAACGAGTATACTCTATAAGGTATATCAATACAAAGGCTACTTACCGCTCCGGCTCTATGGCAGGAAAGCTCGCATTTTATCCCGAAGAGCAGGACTGCTTCTTACGAAACCGGGAACACGCTTACAAATGAAACATATCCTGTAAAAATCAAGTTACTAGGGCAAAAAATATCATATTTTATACCCTCCTAGGCAATGCCTCACTCTTTCCTTTGGGACGGGG
>JAGYNC010000068.1 GCA_018400135.1 Victivallaceae bacterium | reverse complement strand
AACATTCGACGAGCCGCCGGAACGCCACGTGCAAGTTGCCGAAATGGTGGTGGAAAAAGCAAAGCGTCTGGTTGAATATCAAAAACATGTAGTAATTTTGCTGGATTCAATTACCCGTCTGGCCCGGGCTTATAATACTTTGCAACCGCACAGTGGAAAAATTCTCTCGGGTGGCGTTGATGCCAACGCGCTGCATAAACCGAAGCGTTTCTTCGGTGCTGCCAGAAACATTGAGCACCACGGCAGTCTTACTATTATCGCCACCGCGTTGATTGAAACCGGCAGCCGTATGGACGACGTCATTTTTGAGGAATTCAAGGGCACCGGCAATATGGAGCTTAATCTCGATCGTGGTCTGTCTGACCGGCGCATTTACCCGGCTATTAATATTGAAAAGAGTGGTACGCGCCGCGAAGAACTGTTATTGCATCCGGACGAGCTGCAAAAACTGTGGACACTCCGCAAAGCAATGAATGGTGTGCCACCGACAGAAGCCATGGAGTTGCTTATTGGAAAACTGAAAAAAATACCGACTAATATTGAATTCCTGCTCAAGCTTCAAGTTTGACTATTGCCCTGAAAGCCGCTATATTCGCCGTATCGGGTTTCTCTGCGTGGTTCACATTGTTAGAAGCTCAAACCGATGAAAATTTGGCTATGGATGAAAAGAAAAAAAGTATTGCGTTGTATTTGTTTTACCTGATTGTGGCTTTGCTGGTTGCGTCATCAGCAGTGTTGATTTTGCCGGTTTACCGCGAGTATCGCAAACGTCAGGACGTATTGTTCCGGCTGAAGGAGCAGATGGCCATGAAAACAGCTACCTGTATAAAACTGAATCAAGGTGTAAATGACTTGAAGAGCTCTTCGGCGGCAATAGAGAAGATTGCAAGAGAGAAATTTAGTTTATGTCGGGAAGGAGAAACGATTATGCGTTACCGGGCATCCGAGTTAAATGGTTCAAGCGAGAATCGAGGCAGGTAAAAAAACAAATTATTTTTATCTTGATTTTTGCATTTTGCGCGATGATTCATATATTTTATACAACTTAATTTTTTACACTCTATCCGGTCAAAAGTTAAATTTTCAATCGGATAGAGGATAATCAAAGAAATCAGGCATTTATGCCATAAAACGCGGAGGCTTTCTGTGAAGTTTAAAGTCGTTGTCATTCTTGTCGGCGTTGTCGTGCTCCATCTTTTGGTTTTAACCGGAGTTTTTATGACCGGTGGTTGTAAGGGGCCGGAGGTGTTCAGTCAACGCAATTATATTCCTGCTCCGGCAGAATATAAACCGTCGACACGCAATCTCGATGATGAGCCCGGTAAACTGCTCGTTATTGACAGTGTACCCGAACTTGAGACACCGCTTGCCCCGAAAACAAACATACAGACCCCGCCGCCAGCTCCCAGAACAACCGAGTTACCCCCGTTCCAACCAGTGCAATCTGAAACCCTCAAATACACCGTAAAAAAATATGACTCTCTTTGGAAAATCAGCCGCATGTATGGCGTTAGCATTCGTGAATTGGCCGCATTCAACGATTTACAGCCCGATAAAGTGTTACGTATTGGCACCGTACTGAATATTCCTCCAGGCGGTGCTTTGCTCTCTCCGGAAAAGTTGAAACAGCTCGAAAGCAGCAAAAGCAAGCGTCCGAAGAAGAAGACTACACCGCGACCTGCTACAGCCCCACCCGCTACTATCACGGTGGCTGAAAACGGATTGTATACTGTTAAAAGCGGCGATTCCCTGTGGAAAATAGCCCGTGCTCACAAAATTACAGTTGCCGCTCTCGCCGCGGAAAACAATCTCAGCCCGGATACGGTATTGCAGATTGGCCAACGGCTGGCTATTCCCGGGGGTAAAACAACCAGAACCACCGCATCCCCGGAAACCAAGCGGCCCTCTACTTCTCCGGCTACACCTGTTATAGATGATATGGACGATATAATTGGCAAAGTTCCGGATCCAACACTATCAACCACTCCGGGGAAAAAAGTAACTGACCCGGATGCTCCCAAACCGGAAAAGAAACCTACCGCGGCGACCGCCACTTTTCTATTGGATAAAACTGACACGATCGAAGTGCCGCAGGCGATTAGTCTGGAAGATTTTGCCAAACAGTTCGGAATTAAACCGGAAGACATTCGTAAGCTCAATCCTGATCTGTCTGCGGATGGCCAATTGGAAGCCGGTAAAATATTGATAATTCCCAGCGCTAAATAGAATGAAAGTATTGTCGATAGATAATCCTGATAAATCACTCTATCGGGATTATCTGGGGTTAATCATTGCAGCGGCAGGCGGCAGCTCCCGTTTCGGCCCGGCTAATAAACTCTTGCAGTATTATTTGGGCATCCCGCTGTTTGTTCACTCTCTTCTCAATTTTAAATCACTTTGTCAGCCGGAAAATTTGATCCTGATTACCCCCCGGGAGCAACTTGATGAATTCAGGAAATATACAAAACAGTTTCTGCCGGATTGTGAGGTTAAGTTTGTTATCGGTGGTGAGACCCGAACCATGTCGGTTAAAAACGGGCTGGATGCTTTGGACGATACCATCCGTTACGTTGCCATCCATGACGCGGCTCGGCCGCTGGCTGCAGCTGACCTGTTGTTGCAGTGCTTGACTAAGGCTGAAGCAATTCAGGGTGGTGCCGTACCGGCGAAACCAGTAGCCGATACCCTGAGAAGGGTTAATGAACGCGGTATCCTGAAGGAAACAGTGTCTCGCGACAACCTTTGGCGAATGGAAACTCCACAGGTCTTTAACCTCATTGCTCTGCGTGATGCTTTCGGCCGCGTTATCGCGTCTCAACAGAATTTTACCGATGATGCCGCAATCATGGGGCATGCCGGGTATCCGGTGGCAATTGTACCCCATCATCAAAATAATCTAAAGGTAACTTACCCTGAAGATATCGCCGAACTTCCTGTAGAGCGTGGACTAAATTAGTGCCTGGCCGAAAATAAGCCAAGTCGTTTGTCGGTAATTGTTTAGCTCGCAACATCGCGTTAAAGTTCATCGCGGCGTTCCCGATGTTTTTATTTTCAACCAGCCACATGCCCACTAAAAATAGTGGGTTGGAGACAAAAAAAATAATCATATACGAAAAACGATCCCGAAGTATTAAGGCCGCCTTGGCGCGCAAATGCGTTGTCCAAGCGGCATAGATAGCCAGCTATCTTGTTGATGACAAAGATGTTATAGGAGCGACAGGCGGATTGTGTCCGGAATTTCGCGAAATTCGTCTGATTCGGACTTATTGTACCGCGCGACAGTGTTTTTTGACAAAAAAACAAAAAAACTGGTGCGCCAGAATGGCGCACTTTTAATTAGTGCCGACGAAAAAGTCCTTTTTCGTTCAGGCACTAATTAGCTGCGAGTTCAGGGAATGAGGCAGCTGGAGCGTGTCGGGGTAGTTTCAGTTTACCGAGATTGACTGTATTGGTGGCTTTAAAGCCTTGTAAATTCAATTCCCGGTAAGATGACTGGTCCTTGGGATTGCCGACTCGCACTATCGTGCCACTATAGCTGTAAGAAAACTTCTTGTTATCAAGACGGCTACGATAAAAGAAAGTACCACCGGGCTGATAGTGACCGTTGGCATTCAGGAAATCGTGGGGAAATATTTCAAAAACGGTAATTAATCCACCTTCAATACTCAACCACTCTTCCGGATCGGGAATAGTACGATTATATTCAATAATGGAGTTCAACTGACTCAACAGATGGTGCCAGTTTTCCGGTGATAAATACCTCACAAGTTCAAGGTCAACACTAGCCTGCCCACTTACCTTGCGCCAAATTAATTTTTCTTTATGGCTGGTCAAGTCGGTTTCTATGATCTTTCGATAGACAGACTGTTTGCTGCTGAACTCAGTAGTGTGTAATATCTTATTTCCCATATATATATGCCTCTTCAACCGGCCACGTTCGTTCCGACTCCCCGATAGTTCTTTTATTTAATAGCGGTACCGGAAACCTGTGCTTCACGAATCCAGCAAATAGGCAGTAGCAGGAACCACTTAGAATGTATCTCCGAACGAATATCAATGAGCTTAGATGCCCCGATACCACGTGCGCGACGTGTTGCTGCCATTAAGGCATTGTCCAAAGCAACAGTATCCATGAACGCTGCTGACTTCCCGGAACTGTTGGCACTGCCGCATACAATCGGAATAGTGTCAAACAAATATAATCCCCAGATACTGGAATTGATATGCGCAATCGGCTCGGTGCGCTCGGCGGCAACACCTAAGCTGTTGAATTTTTCCGAGGTTTCAATGCTACTACAGCCGCAAAACAAACCAACAACGACAAATGTTAAAAAAGTGGCAAAGATGTTTTTTTTCATTGGACTTCTCCCATATCCGATTCGAGTAAATTGAAGTTCTAATTGTACAGCAATAACAGAGTCCTGAATCCAGGAGAATATTAACATAGTTATTGAGGAGAAAATATCAAACCGGGAAACAGAAAAAGTGCTAAAATGTTGCGCCGCTAATTTTTTTTCGAGAAAAATATAAAACAGGTGTTGACAAATGATGTATATGGAAGTATTATACAAGTATATACAGGTTAAGTAAAATGAATATTACGATTGACAAAAACAATATCAGGCCAGCTTATTTGCAGCTTAAGGATGCCATTGCCGAGGCGATTCGGAACGGTGAAATAGCCGTTGGCAGTAAGATTCTTTCGGAAAATGCCCTCAGCAAAAGGTGTGGTATACACCGGCACACGGCACGCAGTTCTCTCCAGCTGCTATCCGAGGACGGCTTGATAACCAGTATTCCCGGGCGTGGCTGGTTCGTTACCGCGGATATGGACAAGGCGATGGCTGACTCCACACGTTCCGAAGAGGGTGTGTCCGCCGCATCCGCTCCAAAAGTAGTGGGAGTGGTTTACGGCGCGCCGCTGAATACGATTAACAGTTGTTTTGCCACCTCATTTTTAAATGGTCTGCTGAAAGTGGGAAAAAATCATTGTTACGATGTCCGTTTTCTCAGCGACGAAGATATTCACGACATGAAAATCCAGGGACACTGCAAAGCGAAGCCGGACATTATCATCTGGGTGATGCCGCCTCCCGACTCGATCCCGGATATTGAACAGTTGTCCACCGCCGGGTTCAAGATCATCGTCGCCAATCGCCAGCTCTACGGCACCGGGCTGCCGTTCGTCGCGGTCAATCAATATTCCGGCGCGCGTGAGCTGGTCAGCCGGCTGGTCAACGCCGGGCACCGCAGAATCGGCTGTATTACTTCCGATATGCCCTACCGCTATGTTTCCGAACGCTGGCGCGGCTTCAGCGATGCCATGCACGCGGCGGGGATCGAGCCGGACGAAAAGCTGATTCTGCATGTAGTGGATCCGACGGATATCGGGGAAGGGCTGAAACAGTTGTTCGAAGGCAATCCGGATATGACCGCGTTATTCCTGGCCGGAGAGACATTTCACCGCCAGACCTTTGAATACATCCGGGATACCGGACGGAAAATTCCCGACGATATTTCCGTGGTCGCATTCGATGCCGTCGAATTTAACGGACTTAAAGGAACAATCGTTGCGGCCGAGCAACCGTTGGCACAAATGGCCGAGCAGTTGTTTGTAACAATTGCCAGTTTGTTGTCCGAGAAAAAAACGGCAGATGGCGAAACCGGCATCGTTATCGAACCGGTAATTCGACCGGGTGAGAGTATCAAAAAAATCGATTAATTAAAAAGGAGAGTCGCCATGAACACCGGACAACACAGGAATGACAAAAAAATACAAAATCGCAACTACCTGATTGGCAGGTATTTCACCCTCATCGAACTCCTCGTCGTTATATCTATCATAGCCATCCTCGCCAGTATGCTTCTCCCGGCTCTTAATCAGGCTCGGGAAAAAGCCAAGGCCATCAGCTGTCTCTCCAACCTGAAGCAACTGGGACTTGCTACCGCACTCTACCGCGATAGTCATAACGCATATTATCCACCTTCCCGCGCCAGATATTATCCCGGCGGCTATTGGACAAATCTCATTGCACCGTTTCTGGATGACAGCGGTACTGACGGTTATAAAGACCATCAGGCGTTTAACTGTCCTTCAGTACAGAAATTTTTCTTCCCTTCCATACCCGGGTATGGATATAATCAGCATCATATAGGGGGAGGATACTGTTATACTGCTGCAGGCACGAGCTATTTGGTTTATGAATTGATGCCGGCACGCGAAACCCAGGTGGCAAATCCATCTCAAACCCTTATACACTGTGATGTACGTCATATGAGCGCGGGATACGAACTCTACGGTTATTATTATGCTAATTCATTCAATGGCACCAGTGGCGGGAATGCTTATGCGCGCCACAATAATTCAATTAACATTGTCTGGGGTGATGGTCATGTTTCAGGTGTTAAATGCAGGGATCGGTTAAATCCGTACAATGAACTGGGATCAAGCGGAGCAAGAAACGCGACTCCACCGGCAGTATTGCCCAATACGGTATGGGATCGTTATAAGAAAAGTATAAATCTCTAGATTAAGGTATTAATATGCGTATTTTTTTATATTGGCTGATACTCCTGGCTGCTCTGACTTCTGTTGCTGACGAAAAAGCTTTTGATCTGAAATCCGGGTCTTATGAGCTGAAAATTAGTGAAAAGTATAAATATACTGTTCGTCAGATTAAATATGAGGGCGCAGAGCTGGGAACTCAAAGTGGTTTCTATGGTACTGTGCTGGCTCATGGAAGAGGCAAATATGTTGGTGCCGGGCATGGTGAGGGCGGTTTTGAAAAAATTATCAAAGTCGCGCTTTTTGTTGACGGAAAACAAATCACTCCTGTCGCGGGAAAGACTTACAGTGGGAAAAAACTTATGCTTAGAAAAATATCAATGTTTGATAAGCTGCGTTTTCAAAGCGAAATAACTTTGTCTCCTGAAGGAATAATTGAACGTAAACGTTTTGTCGCGACCGCAAAACAGCCGATACATTTGTTGTATATTTATGCTTTGTGTTGGAACAAATCGACAGACGGCTGGCTGGCTGAAGGTGTAGACGGCAAAAAATATTCTGGAGAATTCGGAATTGAGTTCAAAGGCAGTAATCGCTGGCATTTACAGCAAGATGTTAAATGGGCGGCAAACCTTGATTCCAAAAGCGGCAAAGGCATGGTGATGTACTATCCGCAGCCGATTGTCGGACAAGGCAGAAAGAGTTCATTTTGGGAAGTGAAAAAAGCTTACAACAAATATTATTTAATGCTAAAAACTCCTAAACTTTATCCTGCTGGATATGAGTCGCCAGTATACACCTTGATATTGAAAGGTTTTGCGTCTGATAAATCTGAATTTTTGAAAAATGCGGAGATAACTGTGAAAAAGGCTTCAAAAATTAAGTTGGATGAATTAAAAGAAGTTGCACTTCCAACATTGGAAAAAACTGCAAAAAAAGAAAGTGATTTGCAGGATGCTGTCTGTTTTAGTGTAGATTATACAGAAACAACCTCAACTGCCGCCGAGATTGATGCAAAAAAAGCAGGAGGCGATAAAACAGGAAAAATACTTCTGTCCCAAAAGGCTGTTTTTGATTTTGATAATATGGCGCATACTATTCTCGGACTTGCCGTAGGAACAAACGGCTCGACTGTCAGGTATAGCACTTTAGGCAATTTAAGTCCTGAAAGAGGTTCAATAGAACTGCTTATAAAAGCTGATGACTGGGAATGGAACGACAATAAAGTGCACATATTCATGCAGACATCAATTCCGCGGGCCAAAGGTGCCGGTAAATTATATATCTATAAATACAAAACCAGCGGCCTGGCTCTTTATATTGAACTCAATAAAACTGGCGAAAAAGCATTTCTTAACTGTCCGGTAAATGAATGGAAAGATAAATCATGGCATCATGTGGCAGTGAGCTACAGCCCTGAAGAAATAGTTCTGTATGTCGATGGAGTCAGGCATAAAGCAGCACAATTAGGCGCAATCAAGGAATGGGCAAAGTTACTTTATGTCGGCCCCGCTTCCACAAAATTCGGTTATGACGGTAAATCAACAATCAGTATCATTAACATCTATGACCGTCCACTTTCCGCGCAGGAAGTCAAAGTGCTGGCAAAAGAACGCCTGCCGGATTTAAAACTGGATATATCAGCTAAAGAGTCTGAGTTGACTGGAAAAAAGGAAATCGGAAAAGCAAGTCCATGGTTTAAAGACCGTCCTAAACTCGGTATGAAAGCTTTGGGATACGATACGGTACTGCCTCCCTGGACTCCAGTTGAATACACAAAAGAAAGCGTATCTGTCTGGGGGCGTGAATACAAATTGTCAGGAAATGGCATAATGGCATCAATTACCGCCACGGGCACCCCGCTACTTCAAGCCCCGATAACGCTTGAAATAACCGTTAATGGGAAAAAAGAGAAAATCAATTTTGCCGCTCCTGAAACAGTTAAGCGGGGAAAAGGCAGAATTACCTTGAAACGCCATTCAAAAGACGGAAGCGTAAGCGCGTCTATTGAATATATGATTGAATTTGACGGTATGGTTTGGAACACACTTACTGTCAAGCCCGGGAAACAGAAAATCAGCGGAATGAAATTGATGGTACCGTTTACAAAAGAAAATGCTAAATTTATTCATTATGTCGGAGCTCCGACTGCTTATGAATCACAGAATTTAGTCAAAAATTCATTCTCTGGAGCCTTGGAAGATAAAAAAGGAATGCTGTTTCAAAGTGGATTCAGGACAAATGTCTGGATAGGCGATAATAATCGCGGCTTACTGTGGTTCGCTGAATCCGAACAGAACTGGTGGCCCAAGCAGCGCGATGATATGATAGAAGTATCCAGAAATGATAACGGCAGTGTTGGCCTTGTCTTGAATATGGTAACGGAAAATCTCCCGTACGGCAGCAAATCCGAGCTGGTTTACAAGTTTGGTTTAATGGCAACGCCGGTTAAGCCACTGCCCGAAGGCTGGCGCGGGGAGACATTTTCAGCACAATACGATTCTTTTACTAAAGAGCGGCGCGGCACTTGCCTGATTTACTGGCCCAACGAATGGCGCTGGATGATGCTTGACCCGGAACCGCACCGGATGCTGAATCTAGACCGTAATCGCGCCAAAGTAAAACGTGATTCTGATGAAAAAAGAAAAATTGTTCCATACTGGACACGCTTGCACTATCCTGTTAAGGATAATGATAAATTAAATCAGGACGCAGTGAAAATGCAAAAAGCATGGAGCACAATTCCCGGACGCCCAGGCGGCGGCAGTCATCAGATGTACCGCGCCGCGTGTACCAGCGAATGGACAGATTATCTGGTCTGGTGCGTCGATCAATGGGCTGACATAATGGGGCATATTGACGGCGTTTATATAGATGAAACGCAACCCATTCCTAATTCAAAAGCTCTAAGCGGCGGCGGTTATGATGACCTGAAAGGAGTGCGCCGTCCGACATTTGAAATTTTCGGCAGCCGTAATTTTATCAAACGCGTTACTTATAATATCTGGCAACGTAATAATGAAACTCCTTCATCAGTCGCGCATTGTTCAGCAACCCACACAATGCCGACACTCAGCATGTATAAAATGATGTTAATTGGAGAACAGTATTATTCAGGTTACTTTACCAATAACCCTGAATTCCTGCCCCCAGAAAAAGACCGTCTTTATTATTACAGTTATGCGTTGCCGATGGATCGGCTCCGAGCTGAATGTTACTGGAAGCAGTGGGGAGCTATGATGGTTTTTCTGCCTTGCATGAAAAACAAGAAAGATCTCATGAAGCATCCGGTACCAGCGCGAGATTTATTGTCAAGAATCATGCAGGCGGATATGCTGGTGTGGCCTTTATTCTGTGACAGCCGGGAAGTTTATAAAACCTGGAAATTCCGTCGTGAATTCGGTATCGCCGAGTCAGGCGTAAGCTTCATTCCATATTGGGAAAACAAGAATATAACTTCAAATACTAAAGATGTAGTAGCCGGATATTATAAAAACGGCGATAAATATCTGGTATTGGTTTCCAATCTGAACCGGACACCTAAAGACGTTGTCTTAAAATTTAAGGATATTGCTGTGACAACCGTGAAAAACGCCGAAACCGGAACAACGATTGCACTGAAAAACAATTCCATAAAAATAAAACTGCCGCGCAACGACTATCTCGCTCTGCGAGTAAACTATTAGTGACAAAATAAAGGCGAATCAATGCATACAATCGTAAAAAACGGCGGGTACAATCTTTATCTGCCGACTTCGAAAGCCAGAGGCCTGACCGAACCGCTCATTGCCGCGTGTAAAGCCGCCAACCAGGAATATCTGGCAGACAACCCGTCAGCGGTGCCGGCAATGGCGATAACCGGTTCGTTCATCTACGCGCATCCGCCAAATTATTGCGGTATCAATACGTTACATTTCAGCAAGAAGAACTGGCGGTGCATGCTGAACCGATTCCGGAAACTGGGGATGGATACAGTAATCCTCCAGGCGGCGGTGTGGAGTGAACTGGGAGAGTGCTATTATCCGTCGCAACACTTTGCCGGATACAAGATATGGAACGTGGCAGAGCCGATGCTTGAAGCCGCCAGGGAACTCGAACTGTCGGTGTTCCTCGGCGGTTACGGTTCGGTTACCGGCTGGGAGGAAAAACTTGATACCGCCATCATCGAGGAAGAGAAGCTTAATCAGAGTGCCTGTTTTCGGGAACTGCTGTGCTACCGTGATCTGTTCGACGGCTTCTATTTCGCGCCGGAAACCGCCTACTGCGGCAGACGTGATGCTGAACGCGAAAAATTTCTCAACGCACTGTACCGGGAGTTTTTTCTGGAAATCAAGGAACTGGACTCCGACATGAAGATATTGATGTCGCCGGCCACCAAACACTTTCCCGGCAAAATGGCTGAAATGGAGGATTCCTGGCACGCACTGCTGGAAGGTGTACCGTTGGACATCATGGCACCTCAGGACTCTATTGGGTCATGCGGCAATCGGCTGGCCTATCAGGACGAAACTTATCGCGCCTGGAGTAATATTTGTCGCGATCTGAACATCACCTTCTGGTCAAATATTGAACTGTTCGAGCGCCGTGACGCGCTTGAAGGAGTCAGCTACAACTACACAGCTTCCCCTGAACGCATCGTTGCCCAGATTAATAACGCGGCGCCATACGCGGAAAAACTCATCTGCTGGGAAGCCCCGTTTTACCTCAATCCGGATTTTGGAAACCGCAATAAGATGCTTCGGGACTACCTGCGTAAATATATTCCGTCTGCCTGACTCGCAAGCAAATAATTTTGGCTCTTTCTTAATACCGGACGGAGGCCGGTGGAGGGACGGTCTCCGTGCCGTCCGAAATACCCAGAAACGTACACTTTCACAGCGAAGCGGTACACGTTCACGTGCACGAGGAAGCAGATTCGCGAAAGGGATCGTGT
>JAGYNC010000067.1 GCA_018400135.1 Victivallaceae bacterium | reverse complement strand
CCGCACCGCCTGCCGCGTCTGCGCTCACAATGCGGTTCACGCGAAGTTTTACAATTGGCTCTACAGTTATATTTTTAGCCATTTCTACATGTTCAGCGGCCTCCGATCTGGTAGCACGCCAGGATTATGACATCCACAGATCATGGAAATTGCAAACATTTATGGGACGTGATTTTTGGCCATTTCTACTTTCGTCGTCATTCAAGGCAAAAGGTACACACGGGCCATGGTTTGATGTGATTCAACCAGGAATGTTCCGTGCGTTAAATTCGCTCCCCGGACATATTAGAAAATTATGCAGAGAGCCTGGATTTTCAGAAAGTGGTTTTGTGTTTAGGTTTGAAGGCTATCCCCGGCTTATTGAAAAGACACCTTGCAGAGTCCCGCATGTTTTTAAAGTTACTCTCAAAGATATGCCTGATTTTCCGCGTTTCAAAAATGTGCCATTTTTCTTTAATATCGACTTTCTTTCCCGGCCCGTCGGAAAAACCGGATTTCATTCATTTTATTTCGATCAGTTCGTAGCAACGCCAAAAGAGGTTGCCGAGTACAAGTCATGGCTGCAAAGGCACCCGAATTTCATGGGATTCGCCAATCAGGAATGGGGGAATGAATGCAATATCCTACATTCGCGACTGAAGAAGTATGTGAAAAGCGGACGCATGACCGATGCGCAGGCCAAAGACTTGAGGAAAAAATGGCCGGAACCTAAAACAAGGGAAGATTATGTTGAGTTTAGACTGAAACCATATTTCAATCAGGTTAAGCGAGCCGTTTTCAACGATGCCTCGCGTCTTATTTTTCTCGAAGGTGCCTGGAATATTAATCACCTTGCCGCGTATTGGGGTGCCGGCATGATCGTAATGGAGACCAGTCGCCACAATATTCGCTGGCAGGGACAATTGATGTTCAATCGCGGAGCCGCTCGTCAATTTAACATTCCATGGGGTTGGTTTGTTGCCAGTTTTTATAGTGGTTATACCTCAAAGGGCAAACGTCAATATGACAGCAACTGTTCGTATGACCGCAAAGGAGGCATATCGCGTTCAGCAATAAGAAGAGCTTTTTATATGACCTATCTTTCTGGGGCAAACAGCATGGAACGTGAAGGTGCGTTTTCGACTTTCTGGAATCCCAAATTACCCGCAGCCCGGCAAAAGCTCACCGCCGAGGGAAAGGATTACGTTGATTTTATAAACTTTACCAGGAAAAATCCAGATCGCGGCGTTCCATATACTCCCGTAGCATTGCTGGTACCTTATGCTCAAGGTCTTTTCAGGACTGGCGGTCGTTCTTCTTTTTTCCGTTACGCATATTCGCATGGAGATAATATGGTTAATGCTTTCATGGCGAATATTCTTCAAATGAGCTATCATCCGAATCTGAAAAACGCCGACAGGCAGGGAATCGAGTATGTTCTGAGCAATAATCCATATGGCGATATCTTTGACGTTCTAACTCCTGACTTTGAAAATCAGGAAG
Source organism: Victivallaceae bacterium (assembly GCA_018400135.1). Classification (GTDB taxonomy): domain Bacteria; phylum Verrucomicrobiota; class Lentisphaeria; order Victivallales; family Victivallaceae; genus M55B135. The sequence continues at coordinate 10,096 of JAGYNC010000067.1, read as the reverse complement.
CGTTCAACCGAACACTACCGGCCTACAAGGCAGCTGTCATGCTCGGTGAATTCAAAAACAATCCGTCAATGGCGGAGAGTTTGATCAACTATGTAAAAAACGGAGGAACTCTGATCATTAACATCAGACAACTCACTGATTCTTATCCAACCGATTTTACCGGAATAATCAGTAATGGTGAAGCCATAGCGAGCAATGGTTATACTATTGAAAAAGTCGCCACCAGGGGAAGCTCCGCCATCAAACGTGACTCAAACGGCAATATACTTCTTACTAAAAAGCGTTATGGCAAAGGAAATGTTGTTGTTTCAACACTACATTACATGACTCCATATCCTCAGAAATTTTCAAGAAGTAACCGTTATAAGGAAATAGATGAATTACTTTCTACTCTTTCCGCGGAGGTACTTCCGCTCTCGGTCAAGGGAGACATTCAATACGGACTGAATAAGACCTCAAACGGTTGGCTTGTTTATCTTATAAACAACAAAGGTATCCGCAAATTCACGGATGCCGATCCCGTCTTTGATCCGACCGCAACATCAACAGTCGAGCTTAATCTCAAACAAATGGAGAATACCACAGTTCACGAGCTGATTTCCGGAAAATCTATTCCGGTTACGAAAGGAACATTCAACGTAAAAATTCCTCCCGGAGAAATCAGAATTATCAAAATAATCCTTAATTCAGACTGAAGAGACTGACTGACTATTGATCCCATGAGGCAATATATTTCAGGACGTAGCAGGCAAAGCCATCCGACAAAATTCGGGACTTCAACACACCCGACCGAAAATCGAATAAACATCTAAAAAAGCAAGGAGAGAGAATGAGAGATAAGCGCAAATACGAGGAGCTTTTTCCCGACGAGTTCGCGGAGGAAGTAAAACGGCGCCCGATCATTTACTGCGCGTTCGGGCCGATGGAGTATCACTTACCGCACAACACGCTGGGTATTGATCCATGCAAAGCATACGAAGTATGCCTCGGAGCGGCGGCAATATCCGGAGGCGTGGTCTTTCCGATGGTGCCCGTCGCCCCCGGAGGATCAATGAAAATTGAAAAGCAAAGTGAGCGCGACGAATTGAGGGATAGGGCAAAAACGACATATCCTTCCGTGTTCACCAGCGCCAGCCTTTGCGCCAAGCTTTATTACGAGTTGTTCGAGACATTCGCGGAGGACTTGGGCTTCAAAGTCTGCGTCGCGTTCGGCGGGCACGGCCCCGCAGGCACCCTCATCAAGCATATCAGCAACACACATGGCGGTATGATCAAGGGCATGAGACTTCTGCCGTGCTGGAGTCTGTCCCACAACATGGATTTGGTAGAAGAAGAGTACAAGCGACTGGAAATCGGCCGCATCAACCATGGCGGCATGTGGGAATCTGCGATGTTCATGGCTTGCAATCCCGAGTTCGTCAATCCGGAAAAGCTCAAGAACGCGGTTCCCGGCCCCTATGAAAAATACACGTTTGAAAAACATGGACCGGAAACCGTTCCCACCTATGAAGAAATCAGCAAGGTTTCAGTGGAATTTGGTGAACGTCTCATGCGAATAACTGCCGAACGAGTCGCCGCGGACGCGCTGAAGACCCTTGAAGATATGGGGCATGACACCCTGTGAGGCAACAATAATATGGCTGACGGCAAAAAAACTCTGGCGGAACATCAGGAATATGTGGAGCAAATGGCAAGGCTTTCCTTTTTCTTCGCTCGACGGTGGCTGGAGAAGCGCATGCCGGAAAAAACAATCGGCGAACTTCTGCGCGACCATACGCCCCTTCTCTATCACGCGCTGAATTATACCGATCATGAAACTAAATGGGACAATCCGGCCTGTTTGGGCATCTTGGCAAAAGCCGATGAGCTAAAAGTCTTGCCCCCCACCAAATTCGAGGAACAAATGTGGTCTGAAGTAACAGACCTGGCAGTGGAGCGAGCCGAACGGTTTTATCCGACCAGTGTTGGCATGGGCGTGTCGAAAGAATGGAATGCCGGAAGTCTGAAATACGATCCGCCGGTTCCGGGACTGCCTCCCAATTACTGCAATTTCCACATCGCCAACGCAGTGTCCCCCAAATCCATTTTCGACGACCCCGAATACCTTCCACATTGTTTCATAGAGTTGATGGCCCGAAGCAAAAAAGAACACGGATACGACACCCTTCACACCGCCACCTGGCTGGACGATCACCATCGCTGGCTGGCGTTGTTTCCTCAAGAGTGGATTGACAATCTAAGTCCCCGGACAAACGACGTGAGTTGGAACTTCGGCAACTGGGGACAAATGGTCACCGCCCGCGGAACATTCAATCGAAACGCAGGGCAGTATTTGCGCGAGCACGGCGAGTTGAAATATAAATGCCGGAGGTCTCATTGTTCCTTTGCCGCGATGAGAAAACATTTGACAACGGTATTGAAAGCTATCGGGACATTTTAACCAGGCCGCCGCAACAACCGCAACCAGATTCAAAACTAAAATTCACATGTCAAAAAAATATTCATTCAGAGAAGCTTTAGAGTGCATCCACTCTCCGATATCATACGAAAATACTGTACTGGATAAAGATGAAATTGCGATAAGCGTAGACTGGGAAATAGTTATTCGTGAAAATGCCGGGATAATCGTCAAAACAGTCGCCCTGGACCTGAAGGATTATTTTCAAACTGTTTTTAATCTCGATATTAAAATAAAAAACTTTCAGCCGCCAGGCAAGTTCAATAAAAAAATAATCATCGACACCACTGATGATTATCCTGGATACAATAAATCACCGGCTTGCAAAATCCATTTTGATGGAGATAATATTCATATTATCGGCAATGATGAAAAAAATACCGCACGCGGCTGTTACGCGCTGGAAAAAAAACTTGACTTGCGCAAAGCTCCTTTTTTGAAAGCATTTGAAACTGTTCTCGAAAATCGTTTCAGCCCCCGAATGACTCATTCAGGCTGGGGGCTGGACGTATATCCTGAAAAATATCTGCAACAAATCGCGCATTATTCAATAGATGCAATTCTAGTTTTTTATTCTCGTAAAGATGCCAGTTCAGATAAAAAAATAAAAGGCATTAACAAATTAATCAGTACTGCCGACAAGTTCGGCATAGCAGTGTACCTATATTTGCAAAATCATCGCAATTATGACCTTTATCATCCGGAAGATCCGGGAGCGGAAGAATATTATGAAAGTTTCTACGGACGGATTTTTAAAAATCATCCGGGCGCTGTCGGGTGTGTTCTGGTTGGTGAATCGTGTGCTTTTCCAAGCCGCGATCCGGAGTGTGGCAATATTAATGATCAAGGATTCGGATCGAAGCCTCATCCAGGCTGGTGGCCGTGCTCTGATTATCCGGCATGGCTCAACATGGTGCAGAAAAATATTACGAAGTATAAAAAGGATGCGGATATTGTTTTCTGGACATACAACTGGGGGTGGGCACCGAAGGATAAGCGATTAGAATTAATAAAAAAATTACCACGTGGAATAAGTTTGCTGGTTACTTTTGAAATGTTTGAAAGACTGAATAAAGGCGGAGTTACTGAAATATGTTCTGATTACACCATAAAAATCCCCGGCCCCGGAAAATATTTCAGGAGCGAGGCAGCCGCCGCTAAGAAAGCCGGCATCAGACTTTACGCAATGGCCAATACCGGTGGCAATACCTGGGATTTCGGATGCGTACCTTATATCCCAACCCCTTTCCAGTGGATTAAACGCTGGCGCGCAATTATTGAAGCTAATAAAACATGGAATCTTTCAGGCTTAATGGAATCACACCACTATGGCTGGAGTCCTTCATACATCAGCCGTCTCGGCGAATATTTTTCTACAAGCCATGAAATTGACCGTGCCGAAGATTTTCTTGATACGTTAGTCAAAAGTGATTTTGGCGAAACAGCCGGAAACTGCTTGATGACCGCATGGAAATTATGGAGCGATGCCATCAACTATCTACCGGCAACCGGATATGATCAGTACGGAGCACTCAGAGCGGGACCGGCTTATCCGTTTTACATTAATGAAGAAAATGTCGAAAATATTCCTGGCGATCCGGATGCTTTTTACGGCAATAAAATAATTTTCCCAAATTACGATCCCGAAGCATTTCGGATCAGGAATCCCGCGGACACTCCAATTGCTGTGGCCATTGAACACGAAATCAACAGCGTGAGAAAAATGTTACGAATCTGGGAAGATGGTATAAAAGAGCTTGAGTTGGGATTATCAAAACTTTTTGGCACCCCCAAAACGGAATATTCAAAAATCATGGATTTGGGTAAATTCATATATAATACCCTAAAGACTTTGTTGAATATAAAATTATGGTGGCAATTGAAACAGAAGTTAAAAAGTATACCTCCAACAGATAAACAAAACCTGATATTGGCTGAAATGGCAGTTATTGCCAGATGTGAAATTGAAAATGCCCGGAAGACCATTGAACTTGTGGAAAGCGATTCCCGTCTAGGCTGGGAACCTACAATGGGATATATCGCGGATAAATCACGTTTGTTGTGGAAAATAAAGCAACTTGAAAACATTTTATCTGAAGTCATTTACAATTCCTCCAGACCAAACGGCTTCTGACCACAAGCCTGTTTTCGCTATTTTAAACCTGGGAGCCAATTGCAAAATTTCCCGCGCGCGTGCAGTTTTGCAATTGGCTCCTGAAATAAAAAATATCAAAATGCAAACTAAAGACAACAAATTGCCCAATTCATTTAAGTCCATTATTCCGGTTCCGGCAGAAATATTGATTTCAGAGGGGACGTTCAATCCGTCTCAACTCGGCTTGTTCTATGCCGATGATGCTTATTTGATGTTAAAAAAAGAACTCGTTTCAATGTGTGCTCTATACAATATGAAAGTTAGTGAAACCATTGAGAAATCGGCTCACATAATTCTTAAAAAAAATCTTCCATACTCCGATGACGAATGGTCTGCGGATATTTCAGATATGAAAATCGTTCCCGAGTGGCGTGTCCTCAGCAAAATAACAAAACGTCTTCCGGCATACTCTAAATGCGCTTGGGCATTGAAAAAAAACAAGGAATGGTCAGATTTTCAGTGTCGAAAAAACCATCTGGAGTCCGCCGGGTTTAATTTTACAGCATAATACAACTTGTAGAAACAAACTGAATAAATAGGAAAACTTTAGTTTAGATGAAAAATATACCGCTTGTACATTTCGTCCGATGGGAAAAAATTCCAGACAGTCAGATCGATTCCACCCTTAACGAATTAAAAGATATGGGTGCCGACAACATCGTTCTGCATCCGTGTTGGTGGATGCGTGATGAGGAATCAGGTTCTTTTCTCAAGCTTATCCATAATAAAATGCTTTCCGCCAATATCATTGGGACTGCCTGTCATGGGCTTTGGGGTAATAATTATGATTTCAACTGTCCGAACGAAGAACGGCGCAAACAGATAGTTTCAAGCCATTGTCGCTTTATGAAAAGCGTTGCGGACATGGGCAGTCTTACATATACCATTCACCTTGGCCACCGTCATCCGGAATACGATAAAAACTTTTTATATGACCAGATTCGAAAAACACTGGACACTCTTCTTCCGGAAGCAGAAGAATCCGGCATAAAAATAGCAGTAGAAAACATGATAGATTATGACACCAGTGATGAAATTGCCGCCTTGGCTGCGGAATACAATCATCCTGCACTTGGATTATGCCTTGATACCGGCCATGCGAATGTCGGCGAAGGCATTAAAAACGCCATTGTAAACACTGTCCCATATCTGGTTACCTGCCACATGCATGACAACGACGGCACCAGTGATCAACATTTTCCAGCCGGTTACGGCAATACGGACTGGGAATATTTAACCACGACATTAAAGGCTTGCCCTAAGCTTATTAACGCTGAAACCGAAGCTGGCGATTATGAAGGACTAAGTCGTGCAGCGATATGGGAAACGTTCAAAAAAAGTTGGAAAGCACCTCAGAAGAAAACCCAAGACCTGAATCCGTTATAGTGTTCTGAGAGGAACCTGAGACGATTCCACTTTCATTTCCCTTGAGGATTTATTGATGGCTGGAAGTTGAGCAGGATTTTGTGAAGTCAAATTGTCAACGATTTTAATAAAAGATTTTTTTCAAGTGAGTTAAGCTGTTCAAAAATCTTTTCTAACTTCACCGTTCAATTTCTTTCTCTAATTTGCCTAGTTGGCTAATATTTACACCACACATAACGTAGCTTTGTATATGCCCCAAAATAGTTTCCAATGAACACCGAGTGATTTCCCAAGCGACAGAATACCTTTTCAAGATATCAGCCCATGAAAAAACACTTAAATTAGACAGCAATCCCATTGGGGGCTATTTTTGAATACAATGTACCGGCTTTGAAAGCTATCGGCAATGCCGGATAGCCAGTCTGAATGGCAACGCTTTTAATGGGAGTATTGATGTCAATTTCAACTGAGGCATAATATGGACAGTCATTTCTGATAAGCAGTATTTCCGTAAATTCCCCGGTTTTGACTTTCCAGCCTTCAAGCTCCACAACTGCGGCTGGAACCTCAACGATAAATTTATCCACTCCAACTTCCATCAACAGCAGGCAATCTATTCCGTAACGGTATTTCGCCTCAAACGGATATCTAGTCCAAGCCGTATTAAAAATCAAACTGCGGTTTATTGAATTGAGCATGTTTACCGTTTTTTCCCAGAATCGCTGTTGCCGCCACGCATAAAAATCCCGCCATTGCCCACCGGCGTATTTCAATATCCAATCAGCCCTTTTCGGTATTGTGTTATTAGGAACGGTTATGTTGGTGTTTCTCATGAATTGTTCAATCATATCACCGGAAAAATCACCGTTGTAAACCGGAATACGAGGATGTGCATAACCATCAGCCCCGTGAAAACCATCTAATCCGTAATCTTTCAGAACGGAACGCAACTGCCTGATGAAAAAATCTTCATAGTAAGTACTGTCTTTAAGGCGTTTAAGAGGGCAGAGCGAAGAGATGATTTCAGCTTTTCCGGTAACATATAGCAATTCCCGGCGTTCATCGATCCACTCCGGTCGTTGGGGGATATTCCATCGTTCACGTCCGTCACGGGACATTATCTGATCGAAGACACTGAAATAAACTGCGCTACCGCGTTTCTGCAATTCAGAAATCAGATTCCGAAGCTGATATTTTGTCCATTTCTGGCGTCCTCTCTCTTCATTACAGGAACGAGCACCGTAGGAACATAAAGTTTCGCCTAGCAGTCCATTTTCTGCTTGAGAAACTATATCAAGTCTTTTTTATAAGTATTTTTCACGGTTGGTATATAAAAATATAAAGATTCTCCGTATGTGCGATCAGGAGTCTAGGTTTGCTTTCAGATATTCACAATTAAGCACTTTTTCCTGTAGGTCGTTAACGGTATAATAATAATGATTACTGGCTTCAAACCCGATCCGTGAGTCTCGACAAACTACTTTCAACAGGCGTTTGGCCAGGAGTATTTCTTCGTCAAGCAGATCCGCTATTTTTTTCTGCCGGTTTTTCAAGCCGCGCCACCGTATGAAGCATATTTGCAAATAGCTGCTTCGAAAATGGCAGTAAACGGCCTCGGCAACGTTGAAGAGATTGGTAAATTCAGATTTCTTAAGCGGTGAAACTTTTGATTTTGTTTGGGCAAGTATATCCAGACCCTCTTTCCAGCCTTCGGAAAGTTTCCTGAATTGTTCCTCGAATAGCTCTTCTGGATAATGTCCCATGCCCCGCCAGGTATAAAGGTCATCATAAGGAAATCCCAGCATTGTTGCTTCATAATTGGTAGGTGACTTAAACAGTAGATTAGCGGGGCCATAGTTTTGCGGGCCGCGATACAACTGCGAGGTGCTGTTCAGGGGGAAATGTTCGAACGCCCGATCGAATTTTTCCAGGGCCTGAATAATCTCCGGAGCGGCTTCCATTCCGAAATCGGTTTTGGCCAGAACTCGGGGAGAGCGGTTCAGCAGTTGAAGGTTGCCGTCCGGCCAACCGCCCAACGTCCACCCTGCCATGAAATCAGAAATACCTTCATTGTTCAGGTTTTCCAGATGCCTGGCCACCAGACCGGGGGTCGGGATATAGGGAACCGCTGAACATTCCCAGGTGTTGTTCAATTGAACCTTGGCGACAATGTCAAGTCCCCTGCGACGGGCGGCACGCCACAAGCGTCGCGCGGTCGGACCGGGCCCGACTTTTGAAATGGCATAATCCGCAACCCTGCCTTTGACTCCTCCTGATTCGGTTTCGAGATCGGTTTCGCTCACGCACATCAGTTTGACGTTTTCCGGCAGCATCCGAACCACCTTTTCGTCCCAGGGATACTGCCAACCCCAGCTCCAAGCGATAACTTCCGCCGCAGGTTTGGCGGCGTGAACCCCTCTTTCGATTGCCCCGTTGATTTCAGCCACGATGGTTTCCGGGTTTCGCCGTGCGCAACGGGGACAGGTGGTTTTACCGGAATGCGAGCGGCAATGAGTAAGGTTTTCAGACATGGTAATAGTAAAAACTCCGGCAAGCTCCGGTACTTCCGAAAAAAGCTGTTTCAAGCCACTCGCCAATGCCTCCAGTACTCCGGAACTACTAGTACAGAACGCGAAATTTTCCTTATATTCGCAACCTTGCCAATCCGGCCTGGTGACGAAGAAATTCTCCGGCATACCGCGCGGTTCGTTCATATAAAGATACAATCCTATTCCATGCCGCGCGCAACGGATGGCGAGTGCGCGCAGGTTCTTCAAGCGCCGCCGCCAGTTTTGTGAATAATCCGATTCCCCTGCCCATGGAATCAGAGTATACAACGTTCCCTGAAGCCACACGGCATTGATTCCGCATTCCGCATAACTATTGAGAAGCGCTTCGGGATAAGGATCAAGATCAGGATTCAAAAGCGGATCCCCGTAGAGCGCCGAATACGAATATACCAGTCGCAGATTTTGTCTGTCCGGCTTCCCCGCCGCCGCGGTCCCTTGTGGTTTGAAGTCCAGAAAGTCGAAAGGCTTCGCTTGGAGTGTCGGCTCTCCCATCATGTGATGCGCGAGCCGCTCCCTGAGCCGTTCAGTGCTCTGTTTCTGTGAATCCGTGAGTGGCGCGTATTTAACCGGTTCCGCAGCAGGCTTGAGAGAGCCCATTTTGCTCCATAAAAAATCCTCCTCCTTAAGGGTAAAAGCCATTCTTTCGACAGACCACCCCAGCAGTTGCGTCAACTGTTCATATGGCAGGAGATGCCAATTCCTGCGGATAATGGTGAGATAGCCGCGCCTCATCCATAAATCACAGAGCGACAACTCTTTTTCAAGTCCCATCGATTTTCCGGCTTCTTCTATCTGCGTTGCGGTGGCATTCAGTACCTCGGCCAGTCTTTCGACCGGAACAAGATTCCAGTTGCGCCAAATTACCGCCTGGTAACGGGTCGGGAAATGATCGAAGTTCAAGGCTTTCGGACATTTTCCAACCGGCAAGACTTTACAATCCATATTATCGAGATTCCTTGTTTTTTAGTGTATATGTGGCTGCGGAAAGTGGATTCATGTCAATTTCGACACCGCCCTGGTTCATCGCGGTGGGTCGCGGCGACACGCAGAACCGCGTAGCGTTCGAGCCAGGCGGCGGGGATGGTCAAACGGATGCCGTCCCCGTCCGGCGCGGCGGGGACGGTTCTAGTTCCCTGCCAATCGGGCGAGAACATGGTGGCGGTCGCGGGCGGCGCGAGGTCTAGTTCGAGTTCGAAGTCATGCGCGAGGGGTGGAAACTCGACGGTAAAATTCCCGCGGATGATCCCGCCGGGCGGCACCGCCGCCTCGCCGCGTAAATTAAGCAGATGGACGAGCACGGTATCCCCGTCCCGAGTCTGCCAGGCCTTGACCAATAATCCCGTCGATGCGGCCGTGACGCGTACCGGTCGCCGACCAGGCACCGCCCAGGCAACCGCGGCGAGCATCAAGGTTCTGGCGAGCCGCCGCTCCGCCTCGGTCACCGGCGGATCGCCAACGCCGCCCCAGGTCCATGCGGCGCCGACGCGGATGAAGTCGGTGAAAACGTCGCGTCCCGGCAAATTGGCGAAATAGACCCAGCGTCCGCGG
>JAGYNC010000066.1 GCA_018400135.1 Victivallaceae bacterium | reverse complement strand
GAAGAAATTTATCACACAGAGGCACAAAGGCACGAAGAAGAGATTGCTTTTTCTCTGCGGCGCCGCGTGAGTCATTCTTTTGTTTCTCCCGCAGAGGAGCGGGAAACAAAAAACAGAGGTTTGCGCGAATCCGTGATTGCTTGCTACGCTGCAATCACATATTCGCGCAAACGTATTTTCAAGCATAAGACAGAGACAATTTCGATTCTTTCTCCATTAGTGTTCAATTAGCGAAGATTAGTGGTTTTCTTCTCCCCGCATTTTGAATTTTTCATTTTCCTCTGTGTTCTCAGTGCCTTTGTGAGAAAAATCTTCCTCGACCCCGGTACTGTTTTTCGGGTTGCCGTTCCTACATTCGCTGAACCACGGCTTCAGCGAAACCGGAACAGCTAACCTCTTTAGAGTCTTCCATCAACCGGGCAAAATCATAAGTAACAATGTGGTCACTGATGGCATTTTCAACTCCGCGCACGATTAAATCCGCAGCTTCGTCCCAGCCTATATGGCGTAATAACATTTCACCTGAAAGTGTTAACGAACTGGGGTTTACCTTGTCCATTCCCGCATACTTCGGGGCGGTGCCATGAGTTGCTTCAAACAATGCGTGGCCGGTTTCGTAATTAATGTTGGCGCCGGGCGCAATGCCGATACCGCCGACACATGCAGCTAACGCGTCAGAAATATAATCACCATTTAAATTCATAGTAGCAACCACATCATACTCATCCGGCCGGGTCAGGATTTGCTGCAGGAATGCGTCACAAATACAGTCTTTAACCAACAACTTGCCATCCGGCGCCTGCCAGTCACAATCAGGCGCGGGGATCGCCACATCGGAAAATTCCCGACGAATCAAATCATAACCCCAGTTTTTAAATCCACCTTCGGTGAATTTCATGATATTTCCCTTGTGTACCAAGGTGAGATTGCAACGTTTTTCGGCAAGTGCATAATTGATGGCGGCACGAATAAGACGTTCTGAACCTTCACGTGAAACCGGTTTGATACCGATACTTGAAGTCTTCGGAAATCTAATATTCTTAACACCCATTTCATCTTGCAGAAAATTAACAACTTTTTCCGCCTCCGAGGTGCCTGCCGCCCATTCAATACCAGCATAAATATCTTCTGTATTTTCCCGGAATATCACCATATCGGTTTTTTCCGGTTCACGTACCGGCGAAGGCACACCATTAAAGTAACGAACGGGACGCAAACAGACATACAAATCCAACAGTTGCCGCAACGCCACGTTGAGAGACCTCATGCCTCCACCAACCGGTGTAGTCAGCGGCCCCTTGATAGCGATATGGTATTGGCGCACCGCTTCAATAGTTTCATCCGGCAACCAGGAGTTATTGTCATAAACCGCCACAGCCTTTTCACCGGCAAAGATTTCCATCCAGGCAATCGAACGTTTCCCGGCATACGCGCGTTTAATTGCACTGTTCCAGATATGCATGGAAGCGCGAGTAATATCCGGCCCAATACCATCACCCTCAATATAAGCAACTATGGGATTGTCTGGAACATGCAACCCACCATCAGTATCGACAATAATTTTTTCTCCGTTCGGGACATTTATTTTTGCGAATTCAGACATATTTACCTCATATATGGTTGTTTTGCGCTTGGCTCTGTCTTCCAGCCCGCTATTTTAGCGGACATATTGTACCTCGCTCTTTTTTGAATTGGGGTCGCTATCGGGATCGGGATCGAATTCTTGTTTTTATGTACGATTCCCGTTTCCCCTGCTTGATCATTGGATATTCCTTGTTTGAAAAGCTCTAACTATCGAGGTGGGAAATCAAACTCACACTCAATGAGTTCAACAATTTTTTGGCATGCACTCTCTTCATTAGGTCCAGATACTCTGATTGTCACTGAGTCGTTATACTGCAACCCCAATGAAATCAGACAAAGAATGCTATTTATCTCTTGCTCATCATGTCCGGGCGCAATAATCCAAAACTGATGATCGGCAAAATCCGATTGGATTGTGTTTAAAATAACACTGGCAGGTCGACAATGGATTCCTGCCTTGTTACGGATTTTAACTTTTTTTTCAATCATGCTACTGGTTTATTAGGAGTTGAACCGTTAAGATATAGTCAGCGTGATAATATTTCAAAGGAGATTTCAGTTTAATGAACAATTTTTTGAAAGACGTCAATTGGCGTCGGATGTTACTGTTTGTTGTCATAGGATCTTTGATGCGTTGGCTTTATCTGGTTCAGTTTTCGACGTCTCCCCTCTTCCTGAATCCAATCGGGCCGGACGTTCGGGAATATCACGACTGGGCTCGTGAAATCATTGCATTGGGGTTACCGTGGGATAAAGTCCACATTCACGCGCCATTATATCCGATGTTTCTGGCTGCACTTTACCGGATTTTTACCTTCGACCTGCTTTGGGTGAGAATAGTACAACTGTTATGCGGCATGGCCGGTATTATTTTCTGCTTCCGGGCAGTACAACGATTTGCTGTAACGCCGGAAAATAAACCAGAATGGGTTGCGCTCATTTTCGCCGTTATCGCCTTGCTCTATCCGCCATTGATCTACTATCAAGCTGAACTGGTAAGCGAAGCTTTATTGTTCACACTACTTTGCCTGACAACGGCACTGTTATACTATGGTGAAGCAAAGATAATCCGAAAATTCTCATCTGGACTGAGTTTTATCAGCGTTGCCGGCCTGACACTGGGGCTGGCTGCAATTACCCATCCGATGGCATTGGTTTTGGGGACAGCTGAAACCCTTTGGTTGCTTTTATACTGGATTTATCGTAATCGAAAAATGTCTCTGACACGCCGCGTTGCGCTCGTAACAATATTCCTGGCGTCAGTGGTAATTGTCATTGCGCCAGTAAGTATTTATAATTCATATCTGGCGAAACGTCCAATACTTATCCAAAAACACAGCGGCTTCAACTTTTATCTTGGGAATAACCCGGATGCGGACGGCACCTGCTATCTGCGTCCTGGCGCGCCGTGGGACAAATTTCATGCTGAAGTTGAAGAAGAAGCGCGACAGCTTGGAATAGACAAAGATTATTATCTGACAAAGCAAGCAATTTTTTTTATATTAGAAACTCCGTTTGAGGCATTGAGTCTGGCAACCAAAAAGCTGTTGTATGTTTGGAACTTCCGGGAACTTATTTCTGGCGCCGACCCCGCTCCATTGCGCGAATGGACTACGCTTATGAGTAGCTCAAAAGGAGCATTTGCCGTGCTTGGCGTATTAGCTTTTGGCGGATTAATTTTCTCTCTGCGTCATGCTGCCATATTATTTGCGGCCCGACACTTTATTCTTCTGCTCGGGTCGTTCTGGCTGGCTCAAACGTTAACCGTCGTTAGCGGACGCTACCGTGTAGCCATGTATCCAGCATTTTTTTTCTTTGCCGCTTTATGTCTGGTTTCACTTGTAACAACCTGGGACATCCGCGCCGAACGGATAAAATCCATCATCGTCCTGCTATTAGGTTGTGCGCTGGTGTGTCTACCCCGTCCGCCACAGGATGAACGACGTGAAACAGCCGAAGCAGATTTATTACTTGGCGCAGGCTACTTCAAACAGGGGAACTACGCTATGGCTCAACATCACCTTAAACGAGCCAACGAATCGAGGCAGGGCTCTGCCGGATGCTTCAATCTATTGGGGATGATTGCCGGTATGAGATCGTCCGAATGCGCAACAATCTGGTTTGAACAAGCAATCAAAGCGGCGCCGGACGAAGCTGAAGGATATATGAATCTGGCGGTTATTGCTTCCCAAAAAGGAAATAAAACCAGAGCCGAAAAGTTATTCCGGCAGGCGATGAAAAAACGAATTCATGAACCTGATCTTTACTATAATTATGGCTATTTTTTGCAACAACAAGGAAACCTGGCAGAAGCAGAACGCTACTATAAACTCAGCCTGAATATTGCACCATCGTACCGGATTGCGATTAATGCACTGGGGGTGTTGTATATTATGACCGGCAAACCCGAAGCAGCTGTTGCGCAATTTCGTCGTGCGTCTGCTCTGGAGCCAACCAATCATGACGTCATGGTTAACCTGGCTGTAGCCGAAACCATGTGTGGCAACAAGGCAATGGCGCGACAAATATTAGACACCGTTCTCAAGGCAAAACCAGTACATCCGGCAGCAACACAACTGAAACAACGCCTATGGAGATGAGAAAATCGATTTCGATCCCGATAGCGATTTCGATAACAAGACAGAACAATGCCATACCGAAGGGAAGATATTTTTGGAGCGGACATATGATCAATGTCCGCTCCAAAAACTTCAATAAATAAACAGCATTTCGTCGTATTTCGGTAACGGCCACAATTTATCATCAATGAGCGTTTCTAGTGTATCAACACCAGTTCGCACTTCTTTCATTGTAGCAATGATCGTGCCGGGACACTCGCCAGCCAGTGCTGTTTCTAGATGATCCAACGCTTTGCCGACAGAGGAGATCAGCTTGCCTACTTTGTTTATACATGACATTTGAGTCGCAATTCCCTCTTTTATTTTCAGGGCATTCAGTGTTTGGAGATTTGAGGCAAGCATGGCCTGATATTTAACCGCCGCCGGTAAAATCATGGTTCGCGCCATAACCATAGTCAGATTTCCCTCGATGTTGATCTTAGTTATGTATTCTTCAGTAAAAACCTCGTAACGCGAAGCCAATTCAACATTATTAAGCACCCGGTATTTTTCAAACAAAGCAATATTTTCAGGTTTTTTCAAAGCCAGCAGAGCTTCAGGAGTAGTACGATTATTCGGCAGTCCGCGATGCTCTGCTTCAGCTATCCAGGCAGAACTATAGTTGTCGCCGTTAAAAATTATCCGTTTATGATCAACAACTATCTTTTGCAGAATTTTCTGTAGCTTATCGTTGAACTTACTTGCCGGCACTTGCTCCAACTGTGTGGCAATGTCATCAAATTCGGCAGCAACAATCGTATTTAATACAATATTGGAACTTGCACATGACTGAGATGACCCAACAGCCCTAAATTCAAATTTATTGCCGGTAAAAGCAAACGGGCTGGTGCGGTTGCGATCGGTTGTGTCCCGCGGCAGCTCCGGCAAAGCATCAACTCCAATGCGCATGGAACCGCATTTCTTCGAACACTTAGCGCCACCACGTTCAATCTGCTCAATTACATCAGTGAGCTGTTCGCCAAGATAAATAGATATTATTGCTGGTGGTGCCTCATTGGCACCGAGCCGGTGATCATTGCCGGCGCCGGCAGTTGCCGCACGCAATAAATCAGCATGCTTATCAACCGCTGCAATAACCGCACATAAAATGGTTAAAAAAATCGCATTCTGGTGCGGATCATTGCCGGGATTCAAAAGATTTCTTTTGCCGGCACATGGCGACCAGTTGTTGTGCTTCCCGGAACCGTTAATTCCGGCAAAAGGTTTTTCATGCAACAAACAGGCAAAACCGTGACAATCAGCAACCTGGCGTAATGTCTCCATTATAACCATGTTGTGGTCAACCGACAGATTGAGTTCTTCAAACACCGAAGCGATCTCAAATTGCGCGGGCGCAACTTCATTGTGCCGGGTTTTGGCAGGAATACCGAGTCGCCACAGTTCATGATCCACTTCCGACATAAATGACAGTACCCGCGGCTTAATGGAGCCGAAATAATGGTCGTCAAGTTGCTGGTGTTTAGCAGGAGCGTCCCCAAAAAGGGTGCGACCGGTCTGGATCAAGTCCGGACGACACATATAAATACGTTTGTCGATTAAAAAATATTCCTGTTCCGCCCCCAAGGTAATAATTACTTTCTCATCCACATTTTCCCCAAAACATTTCAACAATCTTATAGCATGTTCTGACAACGCCTGTATAGAACGCAATAAAGGTGTTTTTTTATCTAACGCCTCACTGGTATAAGAACAAAACGCTGTTGGAATGCATAAAGTGGCACAATTGCCGCTTTTCTTGATAAATGCCGGGCTGGTTGGATCCCATGCAGTATAACCACGTGCCTCGAAGGTAGTGCGTAAACCGCCGGACGGAAAACTCGACGCGTCCGGTTCGCCCTGGATCAAATTGCGTCCGGAAAAAGAGAGAATAATCCCGCCTTCCCCATTCGGCTCAATAAAAGAATCATGTTTTTCAGCCGTATAACCGGTTAAAGGTTGAAACCAGTGAGTGTAATGACTGGCGCCTTTGCCAATGGCCCATTTTTTCATGGCTTGTGCCACTTCGTCGGCAATGGATGCATCGATCATTACACCTTTCTTAATCGTTTGTTTCAGTTTTGCAAGTGTCGCTTTGGATAGATAATCCTCCATCACCTTGAGGCTGAAGACATCCTCACCGTAGATGTCGGTGATCGCCAATTCTTTGATTCCGTTACAGGTTTCACCAAATTTGCCGGCAACCGCCGCAATCGCCTGTTTTCTGTTTAAACTGCCCATGTTAGTTGTCCCTCCAAGAATTTTAAATAGAATTAAACATCGATATCTACGATGTGCTAGCAAATATAATGCCAACTTCTGATTTTTTATATAAAAGCTAAAATTAAACCGGTCGCTGCCTTTCAGCAACGGCAAAATATACTATTGAGCAATCGTCATCATTTGACAAAATAGTAACATAAAAATGTTATTCCTGGCAAATAATTACAATTTTGTCAATGCCTCACTCTTTCCTTTGGAGCGGGTCGCTCCCACCCAAAGACAGAGTATATCAGCCAGCCTGTAAAGCCTGACGAACAGCCTCAACAGTTGGTAGAATCAATTGTGGCTGATTAGCGTAAGTACCCTTAATCCCAAGATGGCCGAGCTGATTTTGATGGTAACCGATAACGGCATCCGGATCTTTAAGGATATTGCCGGTAAGAATACCAACCACCGATTCATTCCGGGATATGACACCTGCCTGCACTAATTTTCTGGCGCCGGCAACAGAACAACAGGAGGCCGGTTCAGCGCCAATACCGGCGGCATCAACCATTGCTTTGGCGTCCATAATCTCTTGTTCAGTGACATCTTCAACCACACCGTTGCTCCAAGCCAATCCGCGCAATGACTTTTCCCAGGAAATGGGATTACCGATTTTGATTGCAGTGGCTATAGTTTCGGGTTCCTGAACCGCCTCATATGGCGTGTGCTGTTTCCACATGTTAGCAAGAGGAGCAGATCCGGCTGCCTGGATAACGGCGATGCGAGGAATTTTGTTGATAATACCAAGTTGATACAGTTCCTGTAATCCTTTACTCAACGCGCTGTTATTGCCCAGGTTGCCGCCGGGAATAATAAACCAGTCCGGCACCTGCCAGTCAAGTTGTTGCAATATTTCAAACACAATAGCCTTTTGCCCCTCAATACGGAATGGATTAATTGAGTTCAGAAGATAAATATTTAATTCACGGCAAACCTCAACAACCAGTTGCATGGCATGGTCGAAATTACCCTTAATCTGTAGTGTTTTGCCCCCAAATGCCAATGCCTGGGCCAATTTTCCGTAGGCGATTTTACCTTCTGGAATAAAGATAACCGATTCCATTCCGGCCACAGCGGCATAAGAAGCCATTGATGCACTGGTATTGCCGGTACTGGCACACGCGACTGAGTTCGCACTGTAGAATTTACCTGCGGTAACGCCGCAAGTCATACCACGATCCTTAAAACTGCCGGTGGGATTTTCCCCTTCGTGTTTCAATAAAAAATTTTCGATGCCGGCATATTCAGCGGCTTTTCCGGCGTTATAAAGTCGGGTATTACCTTCCTGCCGGGTTACGATATACTGTTCATCAACATCAAAAATCAATTCTTTATAACGCCAGACGCCAGAGTCATATATTCCACGCTTCCGGTTTTGCCAGCGAGTTTCCCAGGTTTGTTTAAGTTGTTCTCCATCAAGTTGCAGTAAATCCCGTTTTAAATCAAGCGTTCCACCACAATCACAACTGTATCTGACCTGTTCCAGCCCATACTGTTTTTGGCAATGTACACATTCCAGCCATAATGGTTTTTTAAACATAATCAATCATCTTCCTTTATCTGGTTCGGAGTCAATACTACACAGCCTCGTCATTCCTCCTCGGGTGTCGCAGCCTCGACCCCACCCAAAGAGTGAGGCCTTACTAATGTTCTGACAGCACCGGTTTGCGTGCGACACACAGACGAATTTAATGGGTTCCTTCTCATTTCAAGTGGGTGCTTGCATCACTCCGGCTCTTCTATTTTCGATGTAGCGTCAGAAAACTTGAATATCCAACAGCCAACAAGGAATGTCCAATTTCCAAGTTCGGAGGCGCTAGCGCGGCGCCCCCGCGCCGCTTTCCCTCCCCCCGGAGGGTCGTGCTCCTGCGCGACCGCGCATTTCGGACGGACAGGAGTCCGTCCCTCCACCGGGCCTTCGCCCGTATTATTCCCGCGCCCTGGCGCGGTGGAGCCGCTGGTGCCGCCGCGCATGACCGGTGCGGCGAAAGATACTACCAGCCTTCGGTAGTGTATTCTACAATGGTGTTGGCAGCATTCCATGCTGCCTGCTGTATACCATAGCGTCGGTTGGTATCCATATCTGCCTGCACCTGAAAGTTGGCGTTAGCAGTTATTGTGCGCGGTTTAATCAAGTGCCCCTCCCGTCCGGGAATGATAACCGAAAATTCGACCTCGATTCGCACTTGCCACTCTGCGGCCCGATAGACAACATCATCATCATAGCTTGACTCGGTTACTTCGGCAAAAGCAATGTTCACAACTTTGGCGTACAAAATACAGTCGGCGTCGCGCAAATTTTCGACCTTGAGAGAGCCATCACGCATAAACGCTTCGGTCAATTTGCCTCGCATTTCAGCTGCCACGTTGTACGCAGTAGAGTCGTTAACCACTGGAGCAATCGCAATGCTTTTAACCTGAGGATGCATGAAAGTACCGAGATGATAACCGCAGCCTGTAAGCATCAAGCCTGAAAATCCTGCCAACAATCCAAGTATAACTAAATATGCCGCTGTTTTCCGCAAGGGAACACGCTGGCAGATGTTGAGTTTTTTTGTTTCCATTAATTATTCCTTTTTGGATTTAGTGTCGATTCCCAAATCACGAATCGGTCTTAACCATTTGCCGCCACTGTTTTCCGGCACAATAATTATTGGTGAAGGCTCTGACGGAATCGGGAGCACATCATATTGTTGATAACGACTCTGCAATTCCGGACGAAAGCCATCGGGGGTATAAGTTTTGTCAATTTTAGTTAAAAGCTCTTCAGCAGGTTCTGCTGATTCAGAATCCGGATAATACCTCATCACTTCTCCCAGATAACGTTCTGCCGGAGCATCCCGTCCGATCCGATGGTAAAACGCGGCAATATCGTGCAGCCTGGCAGCCTGGATATCTTTGGCCTTAAGCAGACACTTATTTATCCAATCACGTTCCGGCGCGTCAGGATACTTTTCGATAAATTCTTTAAAGACCTGAATAGCTTCATTGTTGTATTTGCCATCACCATCGCCATGTCGCGAAAGTTCAAAGAGAGCATTCCCCAATTCCAGATAAGCAAACTTGGCCTCTTGAGATTGTGATTGCTGTTTGATAATATCCCGGAGGAGAGTTAACGCGTCAGCCGGTTTGCCTTTTTCAATAAATATTACCGCCAATCGCAGCCGCGCCCGGGAAGCACTGGCCGCAAACGGCGCATGTACAAGCGCTTTTTGATAAATTTCAACCGTTTTATCCGGCGCTGTTAACCACGGGATCCAGCGCAATGACCAGAACGCGGGATCGCGATGCCCCTTGAAGTAGGCGTTTCCAATTTCATATTGGCGCGCCACCAGTTGTTCATAATCAACGTGAGCAGGATAACCAATCAGTAGTTTTTCAATTTCCTCAAATTCACGATACAATAGTTTAGCTTGACGGTACGATTTGACTGCCTCTTTTACTGCATCAGCTTTCATCGAAACCGTCTCGGCCATATGCTCGGCATCGAGGAAGTTTTTAGCCGCGCCAACATAATCACCGCTTTTAAAAGCTTGGGTCCCGGCGTGGTAAAACTCCGTGGCCTTTTGATCTGAAGCCATAGACAATGTAGCGCAAAGCAACACCAGCCCTACGCTTAATAACAACTTTAGTCCGGTTGTTTTGTTAAATATCGTTAAGTAATTCATGTTTTCTCATCTTTTTTTACTACTTGACTCGCCAGAAATTTTTTGATACTGTAAACAATCGGAACAGAAAGCCAGCTTTCACAAAAACAGCATAATTTAACCCTCTTCCGCCGGATTCCAAACCGGGTAAACTTATTCAGCATTTTTGTTTGCAAAACTATTAACTTGATACGTCATCAAATAGCCTACATAAGCTTAAATTTGGGCAAATCCTGAATATCAACCAATCCAACGACAAGCTGATCGCCCTCCACTGCCACAATATCGTCTATCGGACGATGTTCCATAATCCGGAGAACTTCAACCGCCAACGCATCGGCTTTTACCGAAATCGGGTTTGATGTCATCACACTGCCAACCTGACGTTCGAGAATGCTTAAATCGTTTTCCACGTGACGGCGAAAATCGCCATCGGTAAAAATACCCAGCAGGCGGTTGTCTCTGTCGGTAATAACCGCCGAGCCGCATCTGGCTCGGGTCATCGCCAACAAAGTATCTTTAACTGTAGCATCTGGAAAAACTCGCGCGAATCTATCACCGCAACGCATAATATCTCTCACACACATGGTTACGGCTCTCCCGATAGCGCCGCCCGGGTGAAGACGGCCGTAATCCTCCCGCGTGAAACCACGTGCGTCAAGCAACACCATGGCCAACGCGTCCCCCAATGCCAACATGGCGGTAGTGGTGGTGGTGGGCGCCAGATTGAATGGACAGGCCTCGCGGGATACCGGCACCGACACAACCACATCGCTCAATCGCGCCAGGCTTGACTCGGTATTGCCGGTAATGGCAATAATATTCATGCCGAGACGTTTTGCCGGGTTGAGAATCGCAAGTAATTCTTCGGTTTCTCCACTGTAACTGAGCGCAATTACTGTGTCGTTGCTCTGCATAACTCCGAGATCCCCATGCAAAGCTTCAACCGGATGCATAAAAACTGCCGGTGAGCCGACACTGGAAAGTGTGGCAGCAATTTTTTGTCCGATATATCCACTTTTACCGATACCGGTAATCACCAGTTTGCCGTGATTATCGAGAACAATCATACATTGCTCAATCATGCTGGTAAATCCACCATCCAATGCGTCCCGCATGGTTTGCAATCCGTCAATTTCAATATTGATAACTTCTTTAGCTTTACCGATAAAATTATTCATGGCTTAACTCATTAATTATTAATGTTATAAAGGTTAAATATACTCGCAACCCAAACCAAGTATTTGATTCTACTGCTCCGGCTAATTCGACTAATGCATATTATCATAACTCGCGACTCGCAATCCCCCCAGGCAAAATTTATCTCAAATGCGACAGGAGCGAATATCGGTAACAATAACACCTCTGGCGCCAAGATTATATAATTCATCCATAATTCGGTTGCTTTCCCGACGACCCATCATGGCCTTGACCGCAACCCATTCCGGGTTGTTCAACGGAGCAATTGTGGGAGACTCGATGCCCGGTGTTATTTTACAGGCAT
>JAGYNC010000065.1 GCA_018400135.1 Victivallaceae bacterium | reverse complement strand
GAGGCATTACCCGTGACGTAATAAAGTAATTGGAAAATTGCCAAAATCAAAGAAATTGAATGCAAGTTGCATTATATATACTATTAAGTATACTTAGCTTAAGCCGGAATTCGTCCTGAATCTGTGATAAATCTAATGAGTTGACGTAGTTTTTCCGGCTAACCCGTTGGGTGAGCCGGAGGAACCTGTAACAATTTACCACGGGGCAAAGGTGGATTTTTAACATTTTTAAGGGATAAAGGACAGTTTATATGCGCGACCGGAAAATGATAGAACAGCTTATGGCATTGCCTGAAGGCGTATTTTCGCCGTTGGATCGGCATTTTGCCTCATTTATCTGCCAATTGGCAGGTACTCCGGATAACTACTCGTTATTTCTGGCCGCCGCGCTGATTACTAATGCTTCCGTCAGCGGTAAACACACTTGTCTGAAACTTTCGGTGTTGAATGGATGCCTTGCGTCCTGGTTTGCTGGAGCTGTCAATCGGGAATTGGAGAGTCAAGATGTGCAGCAAATGCTCGCGGCGTTACCTTTCCCTGAGAACTGGCGGGAAGAACTTCTGACTTCCGGCGTGGTCGGAGAGGTGAGGGGGAATGTCGCCCCGTTCATGCCATTAGTAGTTGACGGCGATTTTCTCTATCTCTATCGTGAGTGGCGATGTGAACACAAATTGGCAGCGTTATTGCATCAGCGCATTGGATATTCTGCCGATTTTCAACCAGAATTGATATGCGGTCGTATTACCCCGTTGTTCCAGTTGTTTAAACCCATGAGCGACAAAATTGATCAACAGCAGTTGGCGGTATTGGCGGCATTACGCAATCGCTTGACAGTGATCAGTGGTGGGCCGGGTACCGGAAAAACCGCAATCGCGGCGGTTGCCGCAGCTTTGTTATTGCTACTTAATCAGCATGCCAGAATTATGTTGTGCGCTCCAACCGGGAAGGCGCAAGCCCGTCTCCAGGAGGCACTTGCCTCACAATTACCATTTCTTGATTGTCCGGATCAAATAAAACAACTGAGCGCGGCGTTGCCGGTCGCCACCATTCACCGTCTGCTGGGAGCGCGTCCGGACATTAAAGAGTTTAAGTTTAATGAACACCGTAAATTACCGGTGGATGTATTGATTATTGATGAAGCTTCGATGATTCCACAGGCGTTGATGAATGCCTTGCTGGCGGCGACGCCGTCGGCTGCCAGAGTAGTCATGCTTGGTGATACGGAACAGCTCGCATCCATTGAGTCCGGGATGGTGTTGTATGACCTTTATCGGGTACTTGCCCGGGGAGGAAGTGGTTGTTTTTCCAACGGCTTTGCCGACGACTTTGCCGCAGTGTTCCCGGGCGCACCGTCACTTCCCGGCGGCGCTGATGAACACTGCAATAGTATTGTTGAATTGAAGGTTAATTACCGTTTTGCTTCTGATCGTGGACTCGGTCTGGCCGCTGCCGCTATTCGCGATTTGTCCGAATATCCCGAATCGGAAGAAATCGACAAGGTTTTGCGAGTGTTTGAACATGACGCTACCAACGAAGTTACCACATTACCATTGCCTTCTTATGAAGGTGGTAAATTGCGGCAGGAATTGCGTCGTCTTATTGATCATGGAGAGCTGGCCGACGGTTCCCCTATTTTTGCGTATAGCGAAGAGGATAGCCTGGAAAAAGTTTTTGACTATTTCAATCGTTTCAGAATTTTATGTGTTCATCGCAATGGTCTTTATGGGGCGCCGGCGATTAATCGGTTAATCGAAGAGTTGCTCGGGGTTTCTGATACATTATACAGAGGCAAGCCGGTAATGATTACCACCAATTGTCGCGAGATTGGCTTGTACAATGGCGATATCGGTTTGCTCTGGCCTGATGAACAAGGCAGATTGCGAGCATTTTTTCCCGATTATAATGTTGATACGAAAACTCAAGGCTCAAAATCATTTCGCGCCTTTGATCCGCATTTATTGCCACCACATGAAACGGTCTACGCAATGACGGTACATAAGGCGCAAGGATCAGGCTTTGAAAAAGTGTTGATAGTTTGTCCTTCCGCGATATCTCCGATTCTGACGCGAGAGATGTTGTACACTGCTATTACCCGCGCCAAACGTGAGGCAGTTATTTGGGCTGATATGCCGATTCTGGCCACAGGTCTCAGTTCGCGCACCTGCCGTTATTCTAATTTGCGACACGTCTTTTCATCATTTTTTGCCTGATTTATTGGCATGGCCGAGTGGACGCCGAATTTGCGCGCCTCGTAGGAAGCGATGGAGACAACGCTTCGAGTTCCCGATAATCCACCAACGATTACCGGTTTTCCTTTCAGACGGGGATTGTCGCGCTGTTCAACCGCCGCGAAAAAGGCGTCCATATCAATATGTATTATCTTCCGAACCAGCATGGTTTATAAATTAGCACAAAGCGCCTAAACGTCACTAGTAGCGCTGTCGGCCGCAACGCGAGCGATAGTGGCATAGAAATTATCCCTTTTGATTGGTTTTGGAATAAATTCATCCATGCCGGCGTTAAGGCAGGCCTCCTGATCTTCTTTCATGGCGTTTGCGGTCATGGCAATGACCGGCACGTGTGCCCCTGAGTTTTTTTCGTGTTCTCTAATGGCATTGGTGGCTTCAAAACCGTTCATCTCCGGCATTTGAATATCCATAAAAATAATATCGTAGCTGGTAGCAAGCGCTTTATCAACTGCTTCCCGGCCATTGTTGGCCACGTCTACATCTGCGTTAATTTTATTTAAAAGTTTAACTGCCAGAGTTTGATTGATTTTATTATCTTCTGCCAAGAGAATTTTCAGCCCGGGCGGAATGGGGGTAGCATTCGTCGTTGATGCCGCGGGCATTTGGGACGCTTCAAGCGTCGCTGCAACTCCGGCAGTTTCAGGTATTTTGAGTGGAATTGTAAATAGGAATTCGCTGCCAATACCTGATTCACTTTTTAATTCAATATGTCCTCCCATCATGCGTACTATGCTGTTGGATATGGAGAGCCCGAGACCGGTTCCGCCATATCTTCTTGAAACAGAGCCATCGGCCTGTACAAAAGCGTCAAAGATAATTTTTTGTTTTTCCTCCGGAATGCCGATCCCGGTATCTTTTACGGAAAAATTTAGCCAGATTGTTTGCTGAACAATTTCTTTGATCGACACATTTAACGCGACATATCCTTCTTGGGTAAATTTAATTGAATTTGAAATCAGATTGATGAGTACCTGATTAATCTTGAAACTATCGCCTAGCAGTTCAGGGGGCATTGCCGGATCAATTTCCCATTTAAACTCGATACTGGCTTGAGAAGCACGCAATTCTAAAGATTTAAGAGTTGCCAAAGTCGACTCAGCCAGATTAAATTTGTTTTCTTCAAGTTCAAGTCGTCCCGCTTCAATTTTGGACAAATCCAGAATTTCGTTGATAATAGTCAACAATGAATTGGAGGAGTCCATAACGATTTTTATTAGATCCTGGCGTTCCTGTTCGGTGGTTGATTCTTTGAGTAGTTCGGTCATGCCGATAATTCCGTTCAACGGTGTTCGCAGTTCGTGGCTCATATTGGCAATAAACATACTTTTGGCGTCATTGGCTGCTTCTGCCTGCTCTTTAGCCGCTTTTAACTCTTTTTCCACCTCGATGCGGCGCATTATTTCTTGTTCAAGCCGGGCATTTTTCGCTTCAATAATTCTCTTCCTAACCAGTTCGTCACGTAGTCTGTTGGTGAGAATTTTACCTTTGACGAAATTGAAACCGAGAAAAATTGCGCCGATAATTATGATGGCCAACAAAATTATGAGTAGTGCAACTACTTGGGAATAGTATCTGCCATAAGTGACCGCCGAGTTGCCGGGGAAGATATACAATACTCTGAATGGGCTGTAACCAACTGGCTCTTGAACTCCGATATAACCGGTTGCCTCTACTCCCTCATCAGTTTTCAGCCTGAAACGTTTATTGCCGGTTATGCCAAGCTCAGTTATTTTGTCAAGCGTCATGTCGCGCATAAATTTGTGATCAAGCTTCCATCCCGGTAACCCACCTATGGAGAAAAGAATATCTCTGCGAAACACCAGAGCGTTGAAGCAGTTATCACGTATTTCTCTGGTAGAAATCTGGATAAAACGTTTGTAGATATAATCCCAGGACGGGAACACCAGAAGCATACCGACAAAGCGGTCATCGACATAGCATGGCTGCTTAAAAATCACATCTGGGGGCAATCCGTAATCAAGGCTGGGAATGACTTCAAAAAACATCGTTTTATTGTCGATCATATAACTCCAGTCGCCACTGGGCACTGCAGGCAGACCACCGGTATCGGCGATGAGTTTTCCGTTACGATCCAGCATTGCCATGCGCAAATATATATACTGATTATTTTGCGCCCGCGTAGCCAGAAAATTTTCGAATTGTTTTGTCATCTGGCTTTTTCTTTTCTGGACAACAGCAGGTGGGAAGTTGCCATCCTGAGATTGAAAATAAGCAATGATATTATGATCGTTGACAAATACTTCCAGCTCAATCCGTCTTTCGGCAAGGAAAACATCAAGCAACATAGCTCTTCTCAGAACATCAGATCTGATTTGTTCGTAGGCTTTTTGTTTGATTTCAGTTTGAGCAAAGTAGATAAACGCGAAAAATAGCGCAAAGAAGATTAGTATGGCGGTTACAGTAACCACCGACACCAGACGTTTGAGTACCGTGAATATATTATTCATTTATTGTCATCGCATATTCAGAATAAACGCTTGTAAAAATTAATAATTGGAGCAATATATACCGTTTATCGTCAGGATAAAAGTCTTTGAGTCTTTATTCAAGAGGAATTTTTGAATATGCTAAATTTGATTCAGTCAAAATCCTATGAAGTTCATTAATATCATTCGGAATGGAAGCAACAATGAAAATCTCCAAACACGCGTCGGTTATTGGTATCCTTGGCGGCATGGGACCGGCCGCCACCGCGGATTTGTTTCAGAAAATTATTACATTAACCCCGGCGCGGCGCGATCGGGAACATCTGCGCGTTATTATCGACAATAATCCGCAAATTCCTGATCGCACTGCGGCCCTTAGAGGATTAGGCGCAAGTCCGGTGCCAATGATGTTGCAATCCGCCCGAATTCTGGAATCCGCGAAGGTTGATTTTATCGTTGTTCCATGTAATACGGCACACTATTTTGTGCGACAAATTGAGCCGGAACTGAAAGTCCCGGTATTGAGTATGATCGATATTAGTGTGAGGTATATTATGACTCACTATCTTCGGGTTAAAACTTGTGGCTTATTGGCATCTACCGGAACGGTGATTTCAAGAGTTTACGAAGATGCCTTCAGAGCTCGCGGCATAGCAGTGATTGTGCCGGATGAACAAGAACAGGAAAGCCTGGTCATGGAGGCCATATATGGCGACACCGGAATCAAGGCCGGCAAGCTGACAGGAATGCCGCATCGCAATCTGCGTCAGGCGGCAGCATCACTTCAAAAGCGTGGCGCAGAGATTATTTTGATGGCCTGTACAGAAATACCGCTGGCGCTGCGCCCGGGTGATGCTGAGGTGCCGTTGCTGGACGCTACGGCGATGCTGGCGGAAGTCGCGGTGGCGCGAGCCCTGGCCGGCTGGCCGAATAATTAGTGCCTGAACGAAAAAAACTTTTTCGTCGGCACTAATTATAAGTGCGCCATTCTGGCGCACCAGTTTTTTTGTTTTTTTGCAAAAAACACTGTCGCGCGGTATAATTTTATGCTTGGTACGTTAATAATATCCATAAAAAACTGGCTTATTTCTATATTTTGCGCCTCGGTTTATCAAAATAAGCTAACTTATAGCGTTAATAATTTAAATTACAAAGAAAAATAAACTCAAAAATAATTTTTTAAGGTGGACAGGCCCCGCAGATTGCACCCCGCAGATTGATTATTTTTATTCTTACTGCCACTTGTTGATTCTGAACACATGCTTGAAATCTTTTAAATTAAGTTCCTCGGGTAACTACCACACGCGTCTAAAATACCCTTAATCTCGGTAAAAACAAAACGGCAAGAATAAATTTCAGGAATCCTATCTGCCTGCCGAACTCCGGATTATTTTGGGCCGGGCGTCAGGATGCGGTCAATAACGGGGGCCATTGCCTTGGCCATGCGATAGAATCCCATATCCGTTGGATGCACGCCGTCGACGGTACACTCATAATAATCGTCTCCCAGAAGGGTTGAGCCATCCAGGAAATGTAGGTTGTTATCTCCGGCCGCTCGGCCGTCGGCAACGATTTTTTTGGCTATTTTTCTGGAATTTTGTTGACGAGACAGCATGGCGGGTTCAACCTCAAGATGTTCCAGATATTTTTCTCGCACGAATTTAATTGCTGATACAACCAGGATAGGGACACTTTGGTGTTTGTTCCGTATTATTCGGATAAATTCAGGCAGAGAGTCAGCTAGGGATTTGGGGGCTTTGTAGCTGTTGGCTTCATAATCAAGAATTATCATGGCCGGTTCTGCTATTCTACTGATATGTTCCGCGACTTCCGGTTCACCGCGTCCGCTGCCGGAGAAACCTAAATTGATAAATGGCCGGTTGAATTTACGACTGAGGATGTTGGTGTAACATGCTCCTGGCTTCGAGGCACAGCCGCCCTGGGTAATCGAGGTGCCGTAGACTACTATCGGATGCTCAGAGTGATACGGTGGGGACGGTTCCAAACGGCAGTCGGCATCAACTCCAATCAACAACTCGTTTACTCCGTTGTACAGAGGAAAGTTAATAGTAAAGCAGCGCGTTATGTGGGTTTTCACCGCGAACAGTTCGCAGGTGAATTCTGTTTCGCCGTAATTATAGCGAGAGATACCGTAGAATTCGGCTTTGCCGGGTTTTCCTATGTACAGGTCGAACCCACTTTGGCCGGTTTGCGGCATGTGGTACATACCGCTTGGATGCCGCAGTTGACACTTGACGCAAAGTCGCGTGCAGTCGGATTTAAAGCTGACTTGTCCACCCGCCGTATTCCAGGAGAGTCCTTCCACGCCGGCTGGCAGCGCCGGAATCGGGTTTAACGGAAAACGCCGATAGACTTTGTCGTTTGTAAACCAATGAAATCCGGTGATTCGGAACGGTTGTTCGTTTGGCGCGAACCAGATCAAGCCATTTTCGTCGGGTTGCTTGATTGCCATGTTCGAATCGACTTTGCCGATATCAAAATTCTTTTTATTGTTCATATTCCATATTCCTGTATTAATCGCTTTCGGATTTGACTTTTACCCTTGACTCCAATACCCGATTGAAAAGGGTTCAAAGGATTCGGGCTCAATACTACACAGCCTTGTATTCTGTGAAGCTGAAAATTTTGGGTTGGACAAGTTAAGTTTTCGCAATCCAAACGAAATTTTAAGCTTTACAGAGCACTAATCGTTCCTCCTCGGGTGTCATAGCCTTTACCACGCCAAAGAGTGAGCGATTGCTCGTCATTGCTAATTTGTCATTACAAAGCAGGTTTTAAAGTGGATAAATCAATAAAACCGAATTAATGTTGTTGCTATGAAAAACTTTGCTGAAAACTTTGAAGAAATTATTGCCTGGGTTATGGCAAAACAGGAAACCGATTCCGGCTGCCATGATTTTGATCACACCTGGCGCGTGTTGAAAAACGCGGAACACCTGGCCGGCATGGAAAAAGATGCGGACCTGAAAGTTGTCCGATTGGCGGCCTTGCTACATGATGTTGCTCGTTGCGACGAGACAGCGAGCCAGGGACGAATATGTCATGCGGAAGCGGGAGCTGAAGCTGCGCGAACACTTCTTGCCGAATATGGGTTTGACCAGGAGCTGATAATCCGGGTGGAGAGATGTATTCTCAAACATCGTTATCGCAGTGACTTTCAGACTGACTCCATCGAAGAAAAAATTATTTACGATGCTGACAAACTTGACGCGATTGGCGCTGTGGGTATTGGACGCGCATTCCATTTTGCCGGTAGATTCAACGCTCGTTTGCACAATACGGCTGGCGACGCGTTAAAATCGACGGCCTATAGCCGCGAGGATTCCGCTTATCGCGAGTATTTGGTCAAACTCCGGAACGTGCCTGAAAAGATGACGACTATTTCCGGCAAAAGACTTGCGCTCAAACGGGCAGAGTTCATGAAGCGTTTTTTTGATCAGCTCAATTCCGAAGTATCCGGCGAAGTTTGAAGACGGCCACAACCTTATAGCGCACAATTCGTGTAACCCCTCATTCTTTCCTGGGATGTGATGCCGCTCCCCTCGGAGGGGGCGTGCTCCTGCGCGACCGGCGTGGCATCCGACATGGTATATAATCGGAATGTTTTTAACGTAATGCCTCACTCTTTTCTTTGGGACGGGGTCAATACTACACAGCCTCGTCGTTCCTCCTCGGGTGTCGTAGCCTCGACCCCCACCCAAAGAGTGAGCGATTACTTTTTAACAGCGAAAAACACGAAAAACGCGAAAAGCATACTTGAAAAGGGAAGACAGTTGAAAAAAATAACCATGGCTGTATTTTTGCTGTTAATGCAATAATTTGCTATTTGAAATCTTGTTCTGCGGCACAGAACGACGGAAGCCAACCAGTCCATCCAACCCGGCTTCGGGTCTCGGCGGGTGATGGCCGTGATATTAAGGAGGCGTCCAACAATAACTATTAAGGTGAATTTTGGATAATCTGAACAGAAAAAAATTTAAAATCTGGAGTATCGGAATACTGCTACTGATCTCCGGTGGACTAATTACCAGTGCGATTGTGTTAGCGGATAGTAGTGCTGCTTTTACTCCGATTGCTGCTTCGTTTACGGACTGCTTATCAGACAACATGCTTTGCCTGTTGAAGGTGATTGCTTGGGTTGTGCTCGTAGTTGGAGGCGTGATCATCTACCTTCAGATAAAAAAGCAGAGCAATAGTCTGACCGGAGTTATCGTTAGAGACAGCGCGTCCGGCATGTTGATTGCTCAACCCGACAGTTCCGGATTTAAAATCAAGTTGAGTAATCCGATTATGACAGTTTTATCCGGCCTCGACGAGGAAGAGCTAGCAGAGCACTCTCTAAGAAAAGTACTGAATTGTGTTGTTGATAGCGATGCGCGCCAACAGGCCGAAGCCGCATTGTTTAATGGTGAAGACCTCAGACTTTCTCAAGTGTTGTTTAAGCGGCAGATCAGAAAGAATGATTTTCTGTTTGTTGATTTTTGTCTGACTCATGTTCGCAATCAACGCGGAAAGATAACCCATATTATTTTGGTGCTACACGATGTTACCCGCGAATCACAACACATGAAAACCCAGACGATGATTGCCGAAATCGGATTGGCAATTACCGAAAGTGACGATGTTGATGATATGCTGCACAAGGCATGTTGTGCCATCAAGCAAAACCTTGAAATGTCATTTGTCTGCGCTTGGATTTTGGATGAATCGGGAGAACGGTTGAAGCAGCGTGCTCACTCGTGCAAGGAAGACAAAACTGCTGGCGTAATTAAGGATATATGCCCTGAAGGCAACAACGTAATTGGTCGCATTATTGCCGGCAGGAAACCGGAAATGCTACAGGATATTGTCCGTGAAGCAAACATGATCGCTGATTTATCCTGGCTGGAACGGGAGGGGATTATCTCTTTTCTGGGTTATCCGTTGATGGTTGATCGTAATATCCTGGGAGTCATCGGGATGTTTTCCAAGCGGCATATCCCAGATCACCCGCTGGAAGCGCTTGCGGCGATTTCCATGCAGATTTCACTGTCAGTTCACAGACACAATATGAATGAGGAGTTGCGGCGGGCAAAAGAGTGCGCGGAACAGGCAACCCGGGCTAAGTCCGAATTTTTGGCCAATATGAGTCATGATATCAGGACGCCGATGAACGGGGTGTTGGGAATGGCGCAGTTGTTGCGGAAAACATCACTTAATGAACAACAACAAAAATATCTTGATGGCATTTCCGGCTCTGGCGAACTCTTGCTCGGTATAATCAATGATATTCTTGATTTGTCCAAAATCGAATCAGGTGGACTGGAACTGGCGGTGCAACCATTCAATTTGCGCGATGCCTTGGAGGAATTGGCAGATATTATCAGAACCCAGGCGGGAATCAAGGGGCTGCGTCTGGAATTTGACTTCAAGGATGGTTCTCCGGAGTTTGTGCGGGGCGATTCCGTACGTATTCGACAGGTTGTCATGAACCTCCTGAGCAACGCTTTGAAATTCACCAATCAGGGCAGCATAATATTAAGTGTTGAAGGGACAGAAACAGCAGCGGGGCGCGTCAGATTAGATGTTGCCGTAACCGACACCGGCATTGGTATTCGCGAGGAACGGGCCAACGTAATTTTTGAAAAATTTTCGCAGGCTGAAAAGTCTACCTTCAGAACTTATGGCGGTACCGGGCTGGGATTAGCCATATGCAAAATGTTGGTCGAAATGATGGGCGGGCAGATCGGGGTTGACAGCAAGTCGGGGGAGGGGAGTAAATTCTATTTCTATATTTTATTGGAAAAAACCACCGATGAAGAGGTAAAAGAGATTGAACAGATAGCTGATGCCAGCTGCAGCGCCACTCCTGTCTGGCGGACTCCGCCGGTGATATTATTGGCTGATGATTGTGAAGTTAACCGGATTGTGGTCAACGAATTCCTGGAAGATGCCGGATGCCGGGTAGAGCAGGCAATAAATGGCGCGCAGGCGTTGAAAATGTACCAGGAACATCGTTACGATATGTTATTGACTGATGTCCAGATGCCGGAGATGGATGGTCTGGAGCTGATTGATAATATAAGGGAAATAGAACGGAACAACTCTAGACCCAAAATCCCAATCGCGGTGTTGACGGCATCCGTTCTCAGCGAAGAAAGAAAGCGTTGTGAGTCTAAGGATATTGATGGCTTTGTGCCAAAACCGCTACAGGAAGATGAATTAGTCGCAGTGTTGCTCAAGGCAATGTCACATCTGTTGGAAAACAAACCGGAACCCGGTACTAAAAGTATTGAAGCTGTTGCTGAAACAAAAATGGAGGCAACTAAGTCAAGCAATGATAATATCCTTTCACCCTTTAGTATTCCTCCCGAACTGGCGATAGCCAACGAAAGTACATTACAACGCTTTAAGAACAGAAGTCGCGAGATGTTTGACAGAATAATCGGCGAATTTGAAAAAACGTTGATGACGGCGTTGCCAGAAATCGAGCGGGCGGTGTCCGAGGCGGATTTCAAGGTTGTTGCCGCAAAAGGACATTTGTGCAAGGGCAGTGCCGCGACCGTCGGTGCCGAACGGCTGCGGTTCCTGGCGGAAAACATTGAAAAAGCGGGGAAGAACGCCGATGCCGCGACCGCGGCCGCAGCGCTTGAGGGATTTAAATCGGAAATAAATTCATTCGTGAAGTTTATGGATAGAGTATATTTTTAACCCATTTCAAAGAAATGTTCTTTGAAATGAACAAAGACCGTGAGAAGAAAAGCCTTCAGGACATGCGGAGCATGAACCCTGAAAGGCTTTTCGAGCACGGTCTAATTATGGTAATCGCTCACTCTTTAGGTGGGGTCGAGGCTACGACACCCGAGGAGGAACGATTAGTGCTCTGTAGTATTGACCCCGCCCAAAAGGAAAGAGTGAGGCGTTACGCCCAAA